>JAZKZE010000111.1:0-15622 GCA_045612485.1 Victivallales bacterium
ACTCTACCGTCCCTGCGGGACTTATTGTATACTTTTATTTTCGGTTTCAAACAGAGTTTCCTGATCGTTTTGCGGAATATATTATAAAATATATGGGATAACTATAAAAATTATATTGCAAAAAAGCAATCTTCTCTCTTGAAATATTTCTTTGCCATGCTATAATACAGTATATTACAAAAAAGCAATATTGGCGTGTTGACAAAATAAAAGGGATGAAAATGCGTACAAAATTCTTCCGGGGGACGGGTGTTTTTACCGTTCTTGCTGTATCTGCTCTTATGCTTCTTGCAAGCGGCTGCGATGAGAAAAAAGAGGTGAAAAAAGTCGGGGAACCGGAAAAGAAAGCAGCGGCTGAACCGGAAAAGAATATTCCTGAACGCCGTATGATCTACGGACAGGGATATGTGCGTGGAAGCGGGCAGACTACACTGAAAAATAAATATGCCGGATTCGTTTCCAAAGTATATTTTTATTCCCAGGCAAAGGTCAAAAAGGGGGATGTGATCCTGGAATATGATGACCATGAACTGCGTACAAAGATCCAGAAAGCTGAACACGTTATTATAGAACTGGAAAAAGATCTCAACCGGAAAAAACTGGAACTGGACATCAAAAAACTTGACCCCCTGCCTTCCGATTACCGTAATATCATCTGGAAGGAATTTGCCGCAGACCAGCTGCAGAAACGTTTGCAGCATGAAATGGATGTATATAAACGACTCTATGCCCAGAGATGTATTTCCGAACTGGATTATCTGCGGAAAGTGGAAGAATATAATTCTGCCAATGCAGATTTCAAACGGCTGATGCAGGATAAAAGAAGGGTTTCCAGCGGACTGGATAAACTGCATATCAAAGCGGTGGAACAGGATATAGAGATCCTTGAACAGGATATTGCCAACCGGAAAAAAGAACTGGAACTTCTGAAAGAAGAGAAAAAATATTACAAGATCGTTGCTCCCTATGATGGACTTTGCATCACCAACTCCGACTCCGTTCACGGTTACGATCCTGCCGGAACTTCCGCCGCAGTTGTCCACCGGAATAAAAAACGGATCATTTATGCCTACTTTGAGGAGGCGGATGTGGGATTTATCCGGGAAGGGATGAAAGCAAGGTTCCGCAGTAATCAGTACGGTTTGAAGTATGGTTACTTCCCAGTCACACCCTTTGAGGTGAAAAAAAGCAGAAGCTCCTACGGGGATAAATGTTTCTTCCTTGTGAAGTTCCGTATTGATGATGAACATCATCCTTTGCGTATTGATTCCACCGGAAGAGTGGAGATCTTCCTGGAAGATTAAAAGTACGGATTTGTACTGAGAAAGAAAAAGGGCCGTTGCAAAAAGATTTGCAGCAGCCCTTTGTGTTTGATGGGGGTGTAAGTTTTACAGAACTTTGGAGAAGAACTCTTTTGCTCTGGGGTTCTGTGGATTGCGGATCACCTCATCCGGAGTACCGGAAACAACGATCTTTCCCTGATCCATGAAGAATACCCGGTCTGCCACTTCAGCGGCAAAGGCGATCTCATGGGTGACAACTGCCATAGTCATCCCTTCCTGGGCAAGTTCTTTCATAAGAGAAAGAACTTCCCCCACCATTTCCGGGTCAAGAGCGGAGGTGGGCTCGTCAAAAAGCAGTACATCCGGATTCATGGCAAGAGCCCGGATAATGGCAATACGCTGTTTCTGACCGCCGGAAAGCTGGGAGGGATAGGCATCGCGTTTATCATACAGGCCGATCCTTTTCAGGAGGGTATCTGCTTTTTCAGAAGCCTCTTTGGCGGTAAGACGACCGGTCTTCACCGGGGCAAGGGTGATATTTTTATGGATGGTCAGATTGGGGAAAAGATTGAAATGCTGGAATACCATCCCCACCTGCTGACGGAATTTATTTATATCATTCTTTTTATCCGTAACGTCCGCACCTTTGAAAAAGATGTGACCGGATGTAGGGGTTTCCAGAAGATTGAGACAGCGCAGGAATGTACTTTTTCCGGAACCGGAAGGCCCGACAATAAAAAGAACTTCCCCTTTTTTTACTTCCGCATCCACATTGTCAAGGGCTTTCACATTGTTTGCGAACTCTTTGACAAGCCCTTTTACTTCAAAAATATTTTCACTCATTTTCTTTCAACCTTCTTTCCAGTTTACCCATAAGAGTACTCAAAAACATAACGACAGCAAGATAGATCAATGCCACAGCGATCAGCGGGAAGAATGCATCGTATGTCTGACTGCGGATGATGTCGCCGCCTTTGGTCAGATCCTGCAATGCAATATATCCGGATACACTTGTTTCTTTCAGCAGCACGATAAATTCATTGCCCAGAGCCGGCAGTACATTTTTGAAAGCCTGGGGAAGAATGATCGTCCGCATGGTCTGGAAATAGGAAAGCCCCAGACTTCTGCCTGCTTCCATCTGCCCTTTGTCAATGGACATGATCCCCGCACGGAAAATTTCCGCAACGTAGGCTCCGGAGTTGATCCCGAAGGCGATGACCGCCACAAGCACTTTATCAATATCCACGCTGCCGAAAATCACAAAATAGATGATAAGGAGCTGGACCACAACCGGGGTGCCGCGGATGACCGTAAGATAAGTGCGGCAGAAGAAATCCGGGATTTTGTATCTTCCTGTCTGAAGGGCTGTACTGCGGATGAGGGCAACTGCAAAACCGATGACAAGCCCCATGAGGACTGCAAAGAAAGAAATATATACAGTAACAAGGAACCCGCGCCACAGATAAAGATAGCGTTTGTCCTTTATAAAGTTCAGTTCAAAAGCCTCTTTTACGCCGAACCAGAAATACTTGCTTTCTTCAGTCAGAGTGTTTTCTGCGTCTTCCGCATTTTTTGTTTTGTATTTCTGGATAATGGATTCAAGCACTCCGCTGTCCTTCATTTCCTGGAGGACTCTGTTGAATTCCCGCAGCAGTTTCACATTCTTTTTGGAAATGGCGAAAGCATACTCTTCAAAAGTAAGCGGGGTGGGAAGGATCTTTAATCCGGATTGCTGGGAAACATAAACTTCTGCCGGTTCACCGTCAATGACGACAGCATCCAGTTTTCCGGAAGTAAGGGCTGTTACTGCCAATGCGCCATTGGTGAATCTCTGTGGTTCCTTGATGTTTTTGGTCACATAAAGATCCCCGGTGGTGCCGTGCTGTACGCCAATGGTATATTTTTTCAGATCACTTGCAGATTTGATCTCTGAATTGTTTTTGACAATGATGACCTGTTTGGCGATCACGTAAGGAATGGTGAAGTTGACCTGTTTTTTACGGTCTTCCGTTACGGTGATGCCGGAAGCGGCGATATCGGCTTTGCCGGACTGGACAGCAGTGATCACAGAATCAAAACTCATGTCCTGGATTTCCAGATCATAGCCCAGTTTACCGGTAATGTGCCGGATGATTGCAGGATCTATGCCGTCGATCTTTGTTCCAACCCTGAATTCATAGGGTGGGAAGGTGGCTTCCGTCACCATGGTGAGTTTCGGTTTGTCTTCTTTTCCGCAGCTGCAAAAGAAAATCACAGAGAGCAGAAGAATGAGATTTGTAAAGATTTTCATATATTTCCCCTGGTTAAAAATTATATCTGATTAAAATACTCCCTTAATCATGTTTTTTCAAATTCAAAACCGTAAAAAGCAATTTTTTATCCCACTGTAAAAGAGATAAGTCATATAGCGCGGGAAAAACTTGACTTTTTACCCTTTTGATGGTAAATTTATAAGATCATTTGTTTTTTATCAGATAACAGGGAAAAGAGTCAAGATGAAAATAGATCTTCATGTCCATTCAAAAGAGATCTCCTCCTGCGGGAAACTTTCTGTGGAAGAGATCGTGGATATTTATGCGGGAACCGATTATGACGCTATCGTGTTGACCAATCACTTCAATGCCGAGACCGCAAACCTGCGCGAAACGGAAGATAAGTTTGATTTTGAAGAGATCTATTCTGAAACATACGAAAAAGCATATTGGTACGGGAAGGAAAAAGGGCTTCTTGTTCTCAATGGTTATGAGATTCGTTTTGACGGCTCTTCCAATGATTACCTTGTTTACGGTATGGATCGTAAAACGGCAAAAGAATACAGAAAAATTTTTCAGATGTCTGCGGAAGAGTTCGGTTCTTATGCAAGGGAGAAAGGATTCCTTTTTTATCAGGCTCATCCATTCCGGAAAGGTATGAAGATCGTGGATCCTGCCTGTCTCTTCGGTCTGGAAGTAAAAAATACCCATCCCCGGCATGACAGCAGAAATGATATTGCTATGATGTGGGCGGAGAAATTCGGTCTCCGCAAGATCGGGGGATCGGATTGCCATCAGGTGCAGGATGCCGGCGGAAGCGGGATCATTACAGAAAGAAATGTGGAAAATACAGACGACCTTGTTGCTGTATTGAAGGACGGGGACTATACCATAATATAATATAAGGAAAAAGATGAAAAAAGAAAAGATAAAGATCATGTTCATCTGTCACGGCAATATCTGCCGCAGTCCCATGGCTGAATTTGTGATGAAGGAGCTGGTACGGCAGGAGGGGAGAGAGGACGAATTTGAGATCGCTTCCTCCGCCACAAGCTGTGAAGAACTGGGCAATCCCGTCTATCCCCCGGCACAGAGAGTGCTGAAGGCACACAATATTCCTTTTGAAAGAAGAGAGGCAAGGCGGTTCAGTGCATCAGAGTACGGGGATTGGGATCTTCTGATTTGTATGGATAGAAACAATCTGCGGAATCTTGCAGGGATCATCCCGGATCCGGAAGGGAAAGTACGGCTGCTTCTGGACTATGCCGGCAGAAAAGGGGCAGAGGTGGCGGATCCCTGGTGGACTGGGAATTTTGATGAAACATGGCAGGATGTACTGGAAGGGTGCCGTGGATTACTGAAAAATCTGCCCTGAATTTGACAGAAAGAGTCAGAGAAAAGGAGAAAATATGAGCATTTTTTTAATAAGAAATCTGCATCATGAAGAAAAAAATGGGGAAAAAAGTAAAAAAAACAGAAAAAAAATCTCCTATGACTTGACAAAAAGCTGTTTGTGCTGTATAGTAATAGAACTTTTTGCAGGGATATGCTTGTGCGGAGCAGAAAATGCTTTGTCTGAAAAATATCCTGAAAAAGAGAAAAATCTTGCGGAGATCCGTAAACTGAAGGAGGAAATAGCACTTCTTCAGGAGGAAAAGAAAGTGATCCGCAAGGAGCTGCTTGAAACTCTTGATAAAAATACGATGCTGACCGGTAAGCTGAAAAAACTGGAATACAGTGCTGTTTTTCTGACGGAAAAACTTGCGCCTGTATATACTGGAGAACGTGAGGTTGAACTGGTGGAGTCTCTGAGAACTGTTATGCAAAGCTCAGTAGCATTGGCGTCGGCTTCCGGAAATCTGTGTGCTGAGATGGATAAAATGCTCAAAGATAATAAGGTTTCCGATCCTGTAAGTGCCGCCAAGCTGAGAATTTTGATCAATAGTACATCTGCAGAGATCCGGAAAATCGCCATCCTCAATTCTCCTGCCGTCCCCCCGAGGGGGTTTGAAAAATGCAGGGTCCTCAACACTCATTTCAGTCTGAATGCTGTTGCCGTGTCCGCCGGTTATCGTAACGGTGTGCGTCACGGAATGCTGCTGTATACCCCTGATGGTGAAAATGTGGTAAAAATCGTTGCAGTAAAGAATTTTACAAGTGCCGGTGTGGTAAGTAAAGGGGATATAAGGAAGCTGGGCATCGGAATGGAATTGAGAGTGCGTAAAGCATTGGAAAAATAAGATTCGCAAGAATTTAACATATAAAGTAAAATATTCGACACTCAATAAATTATCAACCGAAAGGGAAGAGTAAAAAATGGAAGTGCGGGCAATAACAAAGTATGTCCGGATATCGCCCTCCAAGGCGTTGGAGATCTCCCGTCTGATTCAGGGGAAATCTGTCAATGAAGCGTTGGCGATAGTCGAAATCAGTCCGCGGAAAGCCGCTCGGCTCTTTGCCAAGACACTGAAAAGTGCTGTGGCAAATGCTGAGGGTGAACCGAACCGCTTGAACAGAAACGATCTGAAGGTGAAACGTGCTGCTGCCGATCCCGGTCCCATGCTGAGACGGTACCGTCCGAAAGCCAGAGGATCCGCTGGCCGTATTCACAAACGTACGAGTAACTTCACTGTTATTCTGACAGACGAAAAATAAAAGGGGCGTATTGTGGGACAGAAAGTAAATCCTATTGGGCTTAGACTTGCCCTGAACAAAAATTGGAGCTCCCGCTGGTTTGCTACCAAAGCCAACTACGGTACCTGGCTCCTTGAAGACCTGAAGATCAGGAACTTTATCAAAAAGAATTACAATCAGGCCGGAATCGCCCGTGTTGTGATCGAACGCGCAAGCAGCAATATCCGCGTAACGATCCTGGCAGCCCGTCCCGGATTGCTCATCGGCCGTAAAGGTGCAGACCTGGATACCATCCGTGATGCAGTGTCCAAACTTCTCAACGGTCGTGAAGTCATTGTTGATGTGGTGGAAGTAGCTTCCCCCGACACCAATGCTCAGCTCGTTGCTGAAAACGTGGCACAGCAGCTGGAACGCCGTATCGGCTTCCGCCGTGCTATGAAGAAAGTTATCCAGACTGCTATGGAACAGGGCGCAGAAGGAATCAAGATCCAGTGTGCCGGCCGTCTGGGACTTGCAGAACTTGCAAGAACTGAACACTACAAAGAAGGGCGTACTCCCCTTCACACCCTGAAGGCTTTTATCGACTATGGTTTTGCCGAAGCTAACACAACTGCCGGTAAGATCGGTGTGAAAGTCTGGATATGTCACAAAGAATCTATGGAGGAAATGCAAAATGCCGTTAATGCCAAAAAGAGTAAAGCACAGAAAGGTGCAGCGCGGCAGTAATGCCGGGCTCTCCCAGCGGTGCAACGAGCTTGATTTCGGTGATTTCGGTCTGCAGGCGATGGATCGCACGCAGCTCACCGCCAATCAGATAGAAGCCGCCCGTGTGGCGATCACCCGTGAAATGAAACGCCGTGGTAAAGTGTGGATCAGAGTATTCCCTTACAAGCCCTACACCAAGAAACCTTTGGAAGTACGTATGGGTAAAGGTAAAGGTGCAGTGGAATACTGGGTAGCCCCTGTGAAACCTGGCCGCGTACTGTTTGAGATCAGTGGATGCTCTCCTGCTGTTGCCAAGTCTGCAATGTGCCTTGCCGCAGCAAAGCTCCCCATCAAATGCAAAATGATCACACGCCCCGGCGTGGAAGCATAAGAGAGGCTGAAGATGAAAAATCAGATCAATTTCAAAGAAATGTCCGACGCCGAACTTGAAGCTCAGATTGAAGAGCTGCGTAAGGAAAAGTTCAATACCCGTGCGCAGGCAAAAGCCGGTCAGAACGAGAATCCCGTGAAAATGAGAACGATCCGCAGAAATATTGCCCGCGCTCTCACTGAACAGACTCTCCGGGCCAATGCCAAAAAGGCATAATAACCGGAAACAAAGAGGATTAAGAAATGGCAGAAGAAACAAAATGCTGCGAACGCGGTAACCGCAAAAGCAGAGTCGGGCAGGTCGTGAGCGATGTCCAGAACAAGACTATCGTTGTTCAGGTCATCACCCGTATCCCGCACAAGAGATATAAAAAGGTCGTGAAAGTACGTAAGACCTACTACGTTCACGATGAAGAGAACCAGGCGAAATCCGGCGATGTGGTTCGTATCGCTGAAACCAGACCTTTGAGCAAACTCAAACGCTGGCGCCTTGTTGAAATCGTCAGCCGTCCTGAATAAGGCGTTCCCAAGGAGATCATACTATGGTACAGATGCAAAGCAATATGGAAGTTGCCGACAACTCCGGTGCAAAGCGCATTACCGTGATCACTGTCCTCGGACAGAAGAAACGGGTCGCTCACATCGGTGACATTGTCACAGCGGCTGTTAAAGAAGCCATCCCCGGCGGCGGAGTGAAAAAAGGTGAAGTAGTGAAAGCTGTTATCGTGCGTACTGCTCATAAAATCAGCCGTCCTGATGGTTCCTATCTGAGATTCGACGCAAACGCCGCCGTCATTATTGACGACGAAAAGAACCCCCGCGGAACCCGTATCTTCGGCCCGGTGGCACGTGAATTGCGCGAAAAGAACTTTATGAAGATTATTTCCCTTGCGCCGGAGGTGCTCTGATGTTTTCCGAAAAATGCGCGAAAAAATATCATGTGAAAAAAGGTGACACCGTACAGGTGATCAGCGGCGAGTGGAAAAATGAAAGCGGAAAAGTAGCCGCCATCCTGAAGAAAAAGGATCGTGTGGTCATTGCTATCGAAAGCATCCCCGCTGACAAACTTTCTGCCCGTCTCGGCAAAAAGACTGTGAAGAAGTCTGCCGCCCGTCCCAAAGGCGGTATGGTGGAACGTTCCGTCTCTGTGCATGTGTCCAACGTCAAAAAGACCGCAGACGCTCCTGCGCCTGAAAAAAAAGCGGAGTAATAGATCATGCCTGATATGAAGAAAAAATATTTGGAAGAAGTCGCTCCCGCCCTGAAAGAAAAGATGGGCTACAAGAACGTCATGCAGATTCCCAAGCTGAGCAAAATCGTGCTGAGCATGGGTGTCGGTACCAAAATGGACAAAGACGCTCTTCCTGAAGCGAAAAATATCCTGACAGCCATCACCGGTCAGTGCCCTGTGGTGACCAAAGCTAAAAAGAACGTTGCTAACTTCAAACTGCGTGCAGGTATGCCCGTAGGTCTGATGGTGACTCTCCGCAGCCACATCATGTACGAGTTTCTGGACAGATTCGTCCACAACGCTCTTCCCCGTGTGAGAGACTTCCGCGGAGTTCCGAAAAAAGGTTTCGACGGTGTCGGTAACTACAATATCGGTATGCCCGATGTCTCTGTTTTCACTGAAGTGGATCTTGACAAACTCAAATACCCCTTCGGTCTCAATATCACAATCGTTACCACGGCTAAAACGGATGCCGAGGCGAAAGAACTTCTTTCCCTCATGGACGTTCCGTTCGCCCGCTGACAGGAGAGTGAATCATGGCTAAGAAAAGTCTGATTGCTAAGCAGCAAGCCCCCGCGAAATTCTCTTCGAGAAGATACAACCGCTGCCAGGTCTGCGGACGCCCCCGGGCTTATATAAGAAAATTTAAACTTTGCCGCCTTTGTTTCCGGGAAATGGCCCTCAATGGTCAGATCCCCGGTGTGACTAAGGCAAGCTGGTAATCTGAAGGAGACGATAAAATGAGTATGCAGGATCCTATTTCCGATATGCTTACGCGCCTCCGCAACGGGGCTATGTCCCGTCAGAAGGAAGTCGCGATCCCCTCTTCCAAGATGAAAGCATCCATTGCTAAAGTTCTTGAAGATGAGGGTTATATTAAATCCTTCCGCGTGGAAGGCGATGTAAAGAAAACTCTTTTCATCGAAATGAAGTACCAGGGACGCCGTTCTGTTCTCGAAGGTCTCGAGAGGATCAGCAAACCTTCCCGCCGTCTTTATTGCGGCTGCAAGGACATTCCCAAGGTGAAAGACGGTCTCGGCATTGCGATCATTTCCACACCCCGGGGAATCCTCAGCGGTGCGGACGCCGAAAAACTCAATGTGGGCGGAGAAATCCTCTGCTTCGTTTGGTAAGGAAAGGGCGTTACAATGTCAAGAATTGGTATGAAACCTGTTGAGATCATCGCCGGCGTAACCGTTGCGGTCGCCGGTGACAAGGTCACTGTTGAAGGTAAACTCGGTAAACTGGAACTCACTCTTCCTGCTGGTATCAATGCCGCTGTTGAAGGCAATGAAGTGAAGGTCACCAGAGTATCTGATGAAGGAATCAATAAAGCCCTTCACGGACTCAATCGCAGCATGATCAAAAACATGATCATTGGTGTTGCTGAAGGATACAAAAAAGAACTTCAGATCGTCGGTGTCGGTTATAAAGCAGTGCTTGCCGGCAAGAAACTTACTTTGAGTCTGGGTTACTCCCACGACTGCGTGTACATGATCCCCGACGGGATCAAGGTTACTATTACTGACAGTGTGAAGATCCTTGTAGAAGGGATCGACAAACAGTTGGTCGGTGAAGTTGCTGCCCGTATCCGCAGATTCAAAAAACCTGAGCCCTACAAAGGCAAAGGTGTCAGATACTCTGACGAGAACGTGGTGATCAAGCCCGGTAAAACGAATGCTTAATTGAGAGGTCATCATGTACAAGACATCTAAAGATAAAAGAGTCCGCCGTCATCTCCGCCTTCGTCAGAAGGTCTCCGGTACGGCGGAGAGACCCCGTCTCGCCGTCTGCTTTACCGCGAACAACATGTATGTTCAGTTCATCGACGACGTAGCGGGCAGAACCCTCGCTTCCTCCTCCACTCTTGCAAAAGAGTTTGTGGAGCTCAATCTCAAACGTAATGTCGAAGCCGCCAAGGCTCTCGGCAAACTTGCTGCGGAAAAAGCTAAAGCTGCCGGTATCAGTGCAGTTGTGTTTGACCGCGGCGGTCTCCAGTATCATGGTAAAGTGAAAGCTCTTGCTGACGCTGCCCGTGAAGCCGGACTTCAATTCTAAGGAGCAAGGGAATAATTATGGCTACTGAAAAAATGAATAGCGAAGTGAAAGAAGATGCCGTTTCCATGGAGGAACAGGCTGTTGTTGCCGCACCTGCTTTCAAGCCTGCTGAAGAAGAAGGCGGACTTGGTGAAGTGGTTCTTGCCATCAACCGCTGCTCCAAAGTTGTAAAGGGCGGTCGTAACTTCAGTTTCGGTGCTCTTGTGGTTGTGGGCGACCGTAACGGTAAAGTTGGTTACGGATACGGCAAAGCCAACGAAGTATCCGATGCTATCCGCAAAGGCAGTGAAGCTGCCAAAAAGAATATGATCACAGTTGCCCGCCGTGGTGATACTGTTCCCCACTCCGTGGAAGCAAAATTCCGTGGTTCCAAGATCATTATCCGTCCTGCCTCTGAAGGTACCGGTATGATCGCCGGCGGTACCATGCGTGCTGTTCTCGGGCTTGCCGGTGTGGTTGACGTGCTTACCAAGTCCCAGGGTTCCAATAACCCCATGAACGTAGTGAAAGCTACCTTCAAGGCTATTGAATCCATGAAGACCAAAGCACAGATCATGGAAAAACGCGGCAAAAACTAATTTGAAACGAGGATAAATCATGAAATTGCATACTTTGAAAACGACTCCCGGTTCCAGAAAAGCCAGACTTCGTGTCGGTCGCGGTGACGGTTCCGGCCAGGGCGGTACAGCCGGTCGCGGTCACAAGGGGCAGAAGTCCCGCAGCGGTGCTGCAATCCGTCTTCACTTTGAAGGCGGTCAGACTCCCTCTTTCCGCAGACTTCCTAAAGTGGGTTTCAAGCGTCCCTATGTGAAGACCATCTTCAATGTGGTCAATGTAGGTATGATCGACAAGTACTTTGAAGCCGGCGAAACTGCTGATGAGACCACCATGCGTCTCAAAGGCATTCTCGGTAAAGCTAAAGCCCCGCTGAAGATCCTTGCCAATGGTGACATCACCAAGGCGATCAAAGTGAAGGCCAATTATTTCTCCGAGGCAGCCAAAGCCAAGATCGAACAGGCTGGCGGTTCCTGCGAAATCGAGACCCTGTAAAGGCGCAATGCGCCGGGAAAGAGGATAGATGTTTAAGGCATTTATAAATTCGTTCAAAATCAAAGAACTGAGAAACAGGATAATGTTCACTGCTCTCATGGTGGTGTTCTGCCGTGTTGCTGCGAACATTCCCTGTCCCGGCATTGATACGCAAAGTCTTGCCAAATACTTCGATAAACTTACATCTGATGCTGCAGCAGGTCAATTCATGCAGATGTTTGACCTGTTCAGCGGAGGTGCAATGCAGCATTTCGCCATTGGAGCGCTTGGTATTATGCCCTACATTTCGGCATCCATTATCATGCAGCTTCTGGTTCCCGTGATCCCCTCTCTGGAAAAACTCCAGAGAGAAGGGGAAGTGGGACGGGCGAAGATCAGCCAGTACACCCGTTATCTTACCATTATCATCTGCCTTGTGCAGGGTGCCATGGCGGCCATTGCCATGACCAATCCCTCCCGTCTGGGGCTTCCTGCCCCGGCGATGCCGCTTGTTTCCCAGGCCGGTCCCGGATTTGTCATCATGTCCACCATTATCCTTACTGCCGGCACCATGATTCTGGTGTGGTTCGGTGAACGTATTACGGAACATGGTATCGGAAATGGTGTTTCCATCATTATTACTGTAAACATCATTGAGCGTCTGCCCCAGTCTCTTGTATCACTCTTTGAGATGATGCAGTCCGGGTTCTCCGCCTCCGGAAGCCGCTTCCGTGAAGTTCATCTTCTGTTGCTCTTTGTGATCTTTGCTGTTGTTACAGCTTTCACGATTATGTTGACACAGGGCCAGAGAAGAGTTCCCATTCAGATGGCGAAACGTGTAGTTGGCAACAAGCTTGGCGGCGGTGTGACTTATATGCCGTTGAAGGTGAATTTCCCCGGTGTTATGCCTATCATTTTCGCCGGAGCTATTCTTATCCTTCCTCCTGTGCTGCTCAATTCTGTTGCTTTCCTGCGTCCCCTTGCTCCTTATTTCGGGCATGATACTTACAGTTATATGTGTATCTACGGGGTTTTGATCCTTGCGTTCTCCTACTTCTGGGTTGCGAATATGTTCAATCCTGTCCAGATCGCGGATAATCTCAAGAAGGAAGGCAATTACATTCCCGGGATCCGTCCCGGAAAACCCACAGCTGATTTTCTGGATGACACTATGACCAGAGTGACCTTTGCCGGTGCTGTTTTCCTTACTGCATTGGCAATCTTCCCCATGCTGCTTTCCAAGTGGCTGAAGATCCCCTATCAGGTTTCTTCATTCTTCGGCGGAACCAGTCTTCTGATCATCGTCGGGGTTACCATTGATACTTTGAGTCAGATGGAATCCCACCTTGCCATGAGAAATTATGATGGGTTCCTTAACCGTGGCCGTCTGAAGGGACGTAACGGATAAGAAATTTCCTTATGGGTTTATAAAGCGGTTCGTCTGAACCGCTTTTTTTTTGTCTGTATACTTTTATTTCAAGTATTTATAAGCGATTTTTTTCAGGAATAAATATTTCTGATGATAATCACTCATTCCTGATTTGACAATTTTTGTTTACGTGATAACTTATTATTATTTCATTTATTTTATCTTATAATTATTTATGAAAGGAGAATTATGCATTCTTTAGCTATGATTGCCGGCGGAGCATCTTTGGTGTTGCGTGAGAAAGTCATTAATCCGGAGGGCCCCTGTTATATCCGTCTTGTAGGGCGCAAGGCCGGACTTATCGACTGGTTTCTTACCATGATCGGAATCAATACGACTACAACACTGGAGGTTTTTGCTGACCGTATCGAATATTCTTACGGATCTCTTTCCGGCCGTATGCTTGAAGTGATCCCGCTTTCCAAGACAAGCAATCTTATGTGCGGTTATTTTAAGCCTGTTATTTTTCTTGTTCTTGCCGCGATTTTCTTTTTTACTGCATTTGTGACTTTTGGGCTTACCTTGATTTTTACCGGTATCTTTACATTTTTATATTATTTCAGAAAGTCTACGCTTGTTTCCATCATTCCCAACAGCGGTTCCGCAACAACGGTAGCTTTCAAGCGTTCCCTTATTGAGGGACAGAATATTACGGAGGAAGAGGCGCAGCAGATCATTAAGATCATTTCCGACCTGGTTGAATCAGCCAACCGGAAATGAGTTTTCCGTAAAATTTCCACTTTATTTTCCTGTATATATAAAAACGGGGCGTTGCTTACCTTTTCAGGTTTGGCAATGCCCCGGAATTTTTTTGAATGTCTTCCTTTACGAGATTTTCAATGCAAGAACTCCTTTTTGATTTTCCAGTGAATAGGTCTTCCCATCATATTCGATGCTGCCATTTTCGCTGAGAAGTCCGCAATCATTTCCTTCTCCCACATAGAGGGTAATTGCATCATCAAAGATCCAGCTGTTTCCTGCAAGCTGATAGGAGCCTTTTTCCTGTTGGGAATCCACTTCAATGGAATATTTTTCCACTGAAACCAGATTTTCTATATTATCAAGGATGACTCCCTGATCACTGGTGCGGTCGTCCAGTTCAAAGTTGATGTATGCGCCTGTAGCGTCCACGCCGCCTGAAGTGAGAACGGTACCTTCCAGATCGTGCCATCCGCCCATTTTTGCGCCGTCATAGAAGGTCATGGTACCGGTGTTGTCCAGTTCGGATCCATAGAGGTAACCACCGGAACCGATTCCCAGTTTAGCTCCGCTGGTGACTTCCGTAGCATAAGCGGTTGCCCCATTATAAATATGAAGTCCGCCATCGGGATTGATGACTGTTCTATTGGCGGCAGCGCCGGAGGAGAGAATGATCGCCCCCCACTGGTTGATCTCATTATCATTTACGAGACCACCACCCCATACGGTAAGTTCTCCGGCATGATCAATAAGAGTATTGTAGGTGGTAGCACCGTAACCGACGCCGAAGAAACCGCCCTGTTTGACGGTGGTGTTGTAAGCAACTGCTCCGCAGTAAACGTGCAGTCCGCCCTGACTGTTGATTGTTGTCGAGTTGGCAGCAGCTCCGGAAGAAAGGATAACTGCGCCCCATTGATTAATGGTATTTTTATTCACAACTCCACCGCCCCATACGGTAAGTTCTCCGGCATAGTCGATGGTGGTATTGTTGGCAGTTGCGCCGAGACCTACACCGAAAAAGCCGCTTTGCTTTACCGTCGTATTGGACGCAGTTGCTCCACAGTAAACATGCAAGCCGCCCAGGGAGTTGATGACGGTATTATCTGCCATTGCCCCGGAAGAAAGGATGATCGCTCCCCACTGGTTGATGGTATTGTTATAAACTTTCCCGCCGCCCCATACGGTCAATTCCCCGGCGTAATCAATGGTTGTATCGTAGGTTTTTGCGCCAAGACCCACACCCAGATAACCGCTTTGTTTTACTGTGGTATTGGAGGCGGTTGCCCCGCTGTAAACATGAAGTCCGCCGGCGGAATTGATGGTTGTGATATTTGCCGCACCGCCGGAAGAAAGGATCACATTACCTCCGCGGTTGACTGTGGTGCTTACTACGAGCCCGCCGGATTTTACCTCCATACGGTTGTTGCCTTTTTCTTCCAGAGTTTCGCCTGTAAAAGTTCTACTCTGATTGACAACGGTGGTACCGGAATAAATTTTTACTGCCGGATCTATGATTTTATCTACGGATACTGTCCGGCTTGTAACGTTTCCTGCTTCATCTGTGACCCGGAATGTGTATTCCCCGTTTTCTGTAACCTTCAGAGAGTTTCCAGTTACCCATTTTCCTCCGTCATAATATTCGATCGTTCCATCACTGGCACTTGCGGTAAGGGTGATCCCTTCATCCGTTTCGACTGTCGGATTGCCGTTGATGGTCAGAGAGGGGGCAATTTTGTCAATATTGCTGACATTAAATTCTGCAACATCCGACACGTTTCCGGCTTCATCTTTACCTCTGAAGTAGAGAGTTCCATTTTCAGACATAACGATACCGGAAGAATAATTCTGCCATGTCTTATTATCCAAAGAGTATTCCTTAATAACGGAATCCTCACTGAACACAGCGGACACG
>JAZKZE010000112.1:0-4430 GCA_045612485.1 Victivallales bacterium
CTCTCCTGAAGGTTGCACAAAACAGGATAATGAAGTATTTTTGAAAAAATCTGACAAAATCACTTTTTTAAAAGCAGATTTCTTTACGCACATAATTTTGTAAAAATATGCCATTTTTACAAAATTATGGGATAGCTGTGATATTTTTCCGTAAAACAGAACAGATGACAAAAAGGCGGCGGAAACTCCATTACAGAGGAAGTTTCCGCCGCCTGCTTTTTATATGACTACCTTAAATTTGCTTACACTATTTCACACTCTTTCACACTCTTGCGGAGCGGAAAGAGAAAGGATTTTTCCATCCACACATTCTATCTCAATATTTCCATAAGGCGTGGGGATCGTCCCGCAGGCAGTCAACCCCGGAACAGGGGATACTTTAAAACGCTTCCAGGAACAGGAAAGAGGTTCGATTCCGAAAAGCATCTGCGGCAGCAGGAAGGCAGGTCCCGCCCCCCAGGCGTGACAGAGACTTTTTCCAAAGGGACGATCATAAAATACATAGTGTTGGCGTCCCTTATGATCAGGATCGAAGCCCTCCCAGAAGGTCGTTGCCCCTTCTTTGAGCATCCCGCCCCAGATCTCCTCCATTCTGGCAAGAGCGTGGGAAGTATATCCCCCTTTATGGATCGCCATGACCTCAAAAACCGACATATAAGGCGTTCCCACTTTTGGCAGTTCTTTTCCGGCAAGGTGCATGGCAATATTTTCCGCTTCCTTTCCGGAAACGAGTCCGAAATCCACGGCGAGCAGATTGGGGTGTCTGGTATAATCTTTTTTGCCGGGGGCGGAAGTAAATAATCCTTTTACCGGATCAAAGGCAAGAGTTTTAAGCTGTTTTGCAATATATTCCGCCACAGAAGCAAGTTTCAGAGCAAAAATCTTTTCCCCGGCAAGTTCTGCAAGGAATTTTCCGGCAAGCAAAGCCCGAAAGAAAATCACCTGCAAAGCGGTAAATTTCTCACCATCCACCCAGTCGATAAAAAGCCAGACCTTTCCGGGATCTGCAGCAAGAAATCCATTTTCATCCCGGGAATCCAGCAGGATCTCCAGAGTTTCCTTTATCCGGGGATATTCCTGACGGAGAAATGCTTCATCCCCGTAATACAGCTGGAAATATTCGTGATTGATAAGATACCACAAAGAATAATCAATGATGCTGTTGACATGGGCTACTCCGATACTTACAGCCCCCAGTACGGAAAGAGAATCCTTCACAATATTCTTTTCCGCAAAGGAAAAAGCATTTCCCAGCAGGGATACCGCCAGATCCCCTGCCCAGGGCAGCCGGTCGCGCTTGATCCCGTCCAGCAGGAAGTTTTTCATGCACAAACGCAAAGTATAGGCACTTTGCAGCCAGATACGGTTCCACTCATCCTTTTCCGGAACGGAAAATGCCCCCTTATAACATACAGGCATGAATTCCGCTTCAAAAGTTACTCTGGCAGAGGAAACATTTTCAATATTTACATAACGGAACGCCAGCAATACTTTACTTCTCCATCTGCCCGGGGCAATTTTTACAAGTTCCCTTGTCTGCTCCTCATCCTCCCCGTTACGGTTTTCCATTTCCGCAATACTTTCCCCTACATAAAGGGCGGGGGTACTTTTTTCATCACAAAATATATGGATATATGCCAAAAGTTCCCGTCCGGCATCCCATACATTTTCAGAAAGTTTTTCCCCTTCAAGCATAACTTTGGGTTGTTCTGCAAGATGGGGAGCTTTTCCGTCTGCAAGAGGCGGGCATTTTACAGGAGTATGCCATTTTTTTCCATCGGAAGAGATCTGCCACCTTTCAGGATCTTCCGGAACAAAAAGGGCAGGAATATCCTTTTTGACATCATCACAGAATATTTCCAGAATCAAATCCCCCTTTTCCGGAATCGCAAAAGTACGCAGAAAACCGGAGGAAAGGGTTTGAAAAATACATTTCCCATTGAGGATGCCTCTCAATACGCCGGAAGCCTTTACAGAAAGAACTTCCCCGGCAGTTACTTCCGTATGAAAAAACGCATTTGCCGCAGGCGTTTTACGGAATTTGGTATATCCGACTTTCAGTTTTGCCTCATCTTTTTCCCGTACCATTTTTTCCAGGAGAAAAGCCTCACGGTCATATTGAAAATAAAGATACACTCCTTTCGGGGGTGCTGGAACACATGGTATAACCTTTTCTGCACTGTAAAGGGGATCGATCACCCAATCACGAGCTTGAAGATGAGCTTTTGAAATCATTTTTCCGTACCTCTGATCCCTACGGCATTATGAAATTTTTCAATATATTTACAGGCATCTTCCGGGGTATCCACAACTTTGAAAAGCTCCAGATCCTCCGGAGAGATCATTCCTTCGGCAAGCAAAGAATTCTTAAACCATTTTACCACAGGTCCCCAGAACTTTTTTCCCACCAGCACAAGGGGAATACGGTTGGTCTTGCGGGTCTGGATCAATGTCAATACTTCCATAAATTCATCCATTGTGCCGAATCCCCCCGGATAAGCAACAAGGGCAACAGCATATTTCATGAAACAGACTTTCCGCAAAAAGAAATACCGGAAATCCAATTTCACATTCTGATAGGGATTGGGGTTCTGTTCGTGAGGCAGTTCAATATTCAATCCCACAGAAACACCGCCGGCTTTTGCCGCACCTTTATTGGCGGCTTCCATGATCCCCGGTCCGCCGCCGGACATGACACCGTAGCCGCGTTCCACAAGCATGGAAGCAAGTTTTTCCGCACTTTTATAAGCCGGTTCGGAAGGCTTTGTACGGGCAGAACCAAAAATAGGGATCAACGCCTGATAATCAGCGAGAGTATCAATGGACTCTACAAGTTCGGACATGATCACAAAGACACGCCAGGTATCTTTGACCGTTCTGTCATACAGAGAAATATTGGGTTCCACTTTTACCGGATGTTTTACATTTTCCTTGCCTGCCATTTGTTCCTCCTTTTACAGAAAAAATGTTATTTTATTTGGTAGGAATAATTTTTCAGAGTTACTTTATTGCAAAGAAGGCAAATTGTCAAGGTGGGCAATTTGATTTTTGCAAAAAAAGATGGTATATTATAACACCAAAAGAAACAAAAAGAAAAGGGCTGAATATCATGCAGCAGGAAAAATCCATACGCCTTGCAAATACTGTAAAAGAATTTGCAGGAAAACATATTGCAGTCATAGGTGATCTTATGCTGGATACCTATACCTGGGGCAAAGTAAGCAGGATCTCTCCTGAGGCACCTGTACCCATTGTCCATACCATCAAAACCACCTGCTGTCCCGGCGGAGCAGCAAATGTGATGCAGAATCTTATCACCCTGGGGGCAAAATCTTCCGCATTCGGTATCATCGGCGGTGATCATACAGGAATACAGCTGAAAGATATTCTTCTTTCCAACGGAATATCCTGTGAAGGGATCGTTACGGACACCAGCCGTCCCACGGTAAAAAAACAGCGGGTCATGGCCGGCTCCCAGCAGTTACTGCGTATTGATGAAGAATTGACCACTCCCATCACAGAAAATATCCGGAAGAAACTTTTTGAAAAACTCCGTTTTCTTTTTGAAAATGACCCGCCGGAGGCACTTATACTGGAAGACTATGCAAAGGGACTTTTCACTCAGGATTTTGCACAGGAGATCCTTGATCTTGCCAACGGTAAAAATATTCCGGTTTCCCTTGACCCGAATCCCAGAAATCCCATGCGGCTCAAAGGTCTGACCATCATGAAACCCAACCGCAACGAGGCTTATGAACTTGCCGGCATGAAAAATTCCGGGGAAGGGTTCAATGAAAAAGAACTTCTGGAAGTTGCCGGAAAAATCAGAAATGAATGGCAGGTGAAATACCTTCTTATCTCCCTTGCGGAACAGGGAATGGCTCTTTTCACTCCCGATGGAAAAATGACCCATATCCCCACAAGAGCAAAAGAGGTCTTTGATGTCTGCGGTGCCGGTGATACCGTTATTACCACAAGCACGCTTGCCCTTGCGGTCAATGAAAAGGATCCCGTTACAGCTGCGGAAATTGCAAATTATGCGGCAGGACTTGTTGTTGCAAAACTGGGAACAGCATCCGTCACCCCGGCAGAATTGCTCGACGCCATCCAATAAGAAAGTATAAAGTATATAAATTTCCAGCGCAAAAAAAGGGGCTGTTGCAAAAATGTTTTGCGGGGAAGACACCTTTTTGAAAAAAGGTTCTCTTCCACGCCCCCCATCTTCCAAAAACTTTTGACGGAATTGCTTTTATCGTCACGATAAAAACAATTCCAACTTTTTTTATAAACGATCAAAAATCCAGTTCCCTCAAACACAATGTTTGAGCAATGGAATAAATAGCCTTGTGTTTTTATAAAATAAGGTATAATTCTCCCCTGTTATGACCTGTTATACCTCCAATATTCAGCTCAAACAATAAAAAAGGCTG
>JAZKZE010000113.1:0-16970 GCA_045612485.1 Victivallales bacterium
AAATCAGGACCACCGGCTAAGCCGGTGGTTTGCACCAGCCCTATAAGGGCATGTTACCGGCATGCCCCAAAAAGGGGCTCTGAATGGTCCGCCAGTCGCACCATTTTCCCGGCTACTGCTCAAGCAGTTCTTGGGTACTTATTTTTTAGGGGTCTTTTCTCCAGTAAATGGATCAAATAATTCCCCCTGCACTATTTTGTCTTGCGCCATATCCTCGACCAATTGATTACGGATATAATCGGCTATTACTTTTCTATTTCTTCCTACGGTATCTACATAATACCCGCGACACCAAAAATGACGATTTCCATATTTATACTTCAAATTTGCGTGTCTATCAAAGATTATCAGGGAACTTTTTCCTTTCAAATATCCCATAAATTGAGATACGCTTACATTTGGTGGAATACTTACCAGCATATGAATATGATCCGGACATAGTTCTGCTTCTTCTATGAGTACATTTTTACGTTCACATAGTGTTCGCAAGATTTTTCCTACATCGACTTTTAAGCGTCCATAAATATTGTGACGGCGAATTTTTGGAGCAAACACTATATGGTATTTGCAATTCCATCTCGTGTGTGATAAAGTATCTGTGTCTTTTGACATGTTTACACCTCTTGGTTTGATTGAATGCGGTTGGCGAACCAGCATTTAATATAATCCGGGAGGTTTCCTTTATCTACTTGCAGCTGAAGCTTTTTGGCTACTTACCGGCAGAGCCGGTAGTTTTTTTGTCCTGAAGGAGGACAAAAAAAGCAGAGGGAATTCCTCCCCCTGCGAAACAGGAAAAATACCCTGATTATTTTTCAAGCACACTCAAAAGTTCTGCAAAAGAATCAATTTCAAAATCAGGGACGGTTTCATCCAGTGTTCCGAATCCAAATTTGCAGAAACACGTTTTCACTTTCGCATTTTTTCCGCAGTTGACATCTGTATGATTATCCCCCACCATCATGGCATCCTCTTTGGCAACGGCATACTTTTCCAAAAGATAATTTATAGGATCCGGAGCTGGTTTCAGGGGAAATCTTCCGCCGCCGATATTTTCACACAATAACGGCATGATATTCAAATTTCCCAGGATCATTTTCCCCACGCTTTCAGGTTTATTGCTGATCACAGCAAGAAGATACCCTTTGCTGTGCAATGTTTCCAATGTTTCCCGCACCCCTTCATATAAGTCAGTTTCAAACATGGGATCAGCCTTGTAATTTTCCTCCATACGGCTTTTCACTTCATTAAGAGAAGCAGGCAATCCAACATCAGCAAAAGAGCGTTCTGTAAGTTTGGCGATACCGTCGCCGGTAAAGGAAGTTACAAGATCCTTGGGCAATGGCGCAAAACCGTATTGTATTCTTGTCACATTCACTGAGTTGACAACCCCGCTCATGGAATCAATAAGAGTCCCGTCTAAATCGAACATCAATAATTTTCTTTTTTCCACGTTCATACTCCGTTTCAATATTCAAAATAAGGTTTTTTCCCTGTTATAATATCCAGTACAGCTTTATTCCTTGCAAGAACCTCCCGGACGTATCCCATATAATGATAGGATAACGGCACATCTTCCGCCGTGAAACCTGCAACATCAAGATTATGTTTTCTCCCTATGTAAACGGCCCGCAGACAATGCATCTTCTGGGAAACGATCAGAAACTTTTTCAACCGGAAAACATTCCGCATACGCAAAACCGAATCCAGGGTACGGAATCCGGCATAATCACACAGAATATCCTCCTCTTTCACCCCTTTTTCCATAAGATAATTCTTCATATCGGAAGGCTCATCATACTCCTTTCTCCCGTTATCCCCGGAAACAATGATCTTACCGCATTTCCCGTTTTTATACAGAAAAAGCACCGCCTCCATGCGGTAACGGAAATAGAGATTTTCCGCACCGCTTTTTACATATCTGCCCGTTCCCAATACCATACAGTATTCATAAAAAGGCAAAGAGGAAAGGGGATTTTTTTCATGGATAAACTTCATACAGTTTTCCACAGCAAAGTAACTGTACAAGGTAAAAGAAATACAGAAAACACAGAACAGAAGAAGTCCGCAAAGAACAGAAAAGCAGATCTTTTTCCTGCTCCTTTTTTTCTCCGTATCCCGGGATATTTCTTTTTTCTCCGTATTGTTTTCCAAAGCAGTACTCCCTTTTTATTCTTTACTTTTTCTCTTTCTGTAATTTCTTCATCTTCTCAAGATTCTTACGGATCGCCGCACGGAGACGCTCTCTCTTTTTCAATTTTATACGGGAAGTTTTCCGGCTTCCCGCAGAAGAACTTTTCCCCATATTTTTTTCTGTTTTTTCAGGATCAGCAGAAAGAGTTCTTTCCTTTACATTATTCTTTACCTCTTTCTTTACGCTTTTCTTTTCCTTCGGAAGCCCGGCAGCAACCGCTTTCTCCTTTTCTTCAGCGGAAAGAAACAGATTTATTCTGCCGTTAGCCGCAGCAGCAAGTGCCGCTTTTTCCAGAAATCCCCACAACTCTTCCGAGCCTTGCGGCATAAGAAAATAAAAGGGCATTTTCACAGCCTTTTTATCAGTAAGATGCAGCATATACCCCTCCAGCCGGAATCTGGCAAGCTCTTTCCTCTTCAAGTCCAATCCGAAAGCAAGATCCGCCTTGTCCGATCTTAAAAGCGGTACTATATTTTCCGGCATTGTCCTTGTCACGCGTACCTGAAGCCCCAACTGTTCCGCCGCAGCAAGAACTGCCCGTTCTGCAAGAATATATGTTCCTCTTTCCACAATAAGAAGCCGGATCAGACGGATATCTTCTATTTTTTTCATCCTGCGGAGATTTTTTTCCTCCACTGCAACTTCTTTTTTTACCGTATTTTTTTCATAAAAACAACCGGTAAGTAAAAATACCGCTGTCAAAAAAACAAAAAAGGAGAAAAAGCTCCTTTCCGGAACTTTTTTCCCCTTATGAGCAAGGCTTGTTTCTTGTGAGAAATACGGTTTCACATATACCTTATTACTTTTTATTTTGCCTGATGATACTCCTGGAGAGATCTGGGAGTGATCCCGGCATTGCTGATCACAGCACGGATACCTTTCACACTGGCACTGGCGGCAGCAATGGTGGTCACATAGGGCAGTTTTGCCTGAATGGCCATCTTCCGGATGTAACTGTCATCCGTCTTGCTTTCCCGTCCGATAGGAGTATTGATGATAAGGGCAAGTTCTTTATTCTTGATCATATCGCCAAGATTGGGTCTGCCTTCATGCAGTTTCTTTACGATGGTATTGGGAATACCGTTTTCTGTCAGGAAAGCACTGGTTCCTTCTGTAGCACAGATCTCAAAGCCCAGAGCGTGGATCTCCTGTGCAATGGGGAGCAGATATTTGCGTTCTCTTCTTGCAACAGTCATCAGAACTTTACCGGAGGTGGGAAGAGCAAATCCGGAGGCTTCTTCCGCTTTATAATAGGCAAGTCCGAAGGAATCCGCCATACCCATGACCTCCCCGGTAGCTCTCATTTCCGGTCCGAGAACAGGGTCAACTTCCGGGAACATATTGAAGGGGAAGACAGCTTCTTTCACCCCGTAATAGTTACCGCAGGTACATTCCAGTTTACCCAGGGAAGAAAGTTTTTCGCCAAGCATCAGTCTTGTGGCAAGTTTCGCAAGGGCGACCCCGGTGACCTTGGAGACCACAGGCACGGTACGGGAGGCACGGGGATTGGCTTCGATGATATAGATTTTGTCATCACAGATAGCATACTGTACGTTCATGATACCGATAACTTTGAAGTCTTCAGCAATAGCGGCAGTATATTTTCTGATGGTATCCTGATGTTCTTTGGAGATGGTCACAGGAGGAATGGCACAGGCGGAGTCACCGGAGTGGATACCGGCAAGCTCGATGTGTTCCATGATGGAAGCCACAAAAGTTTCAGTTCCGTCGGAAACCGCATCCACTTCACACTCAATGGCGTTGTCAAGGAAACGGTCGATGAGCATGGGATATTCAGGACTTACCTGAATAGCCTCGATGGCATAGCGTTTGAGCATGGCATCATCGTAAATAACTTCCATACCTCTGCCGCCCAGCACAAAGGAGGGACGCACCATTACAGGATAACCGATACGTTTTCCCAGAGCAAGAGCTTCTTCCAGAGATCTGGCAGTTCCGCTTTCCGGCTGGGGGATGCCCAGTTTCAGCATGCGTTCACGGAAATATTCACGGTCTTCGGCAAGACGGATACCTTCCGGCTGGGTACCGATGATATTTACTCCGCAATCTTTCAGCTCCTGAGCAAGATTCAGAGGTGTCTGACCGCCGAACTGAACAATGGCACCGTCGGGTTTTTCCTTATCATAGATGGCAAGCACATCTTCCACGGTAAGGGGTTCAAAGTAGAGTTTGTTACTGGTATCATAGTCTGTGGAAACCGTTTCAGGGTTGCAGTTGACCATGATGGAGTCGTAATCATGATCTTTGAGAGTGAAAGCGGCATGTACGCATGTATAGTCAAATTCGATACCCTGACCGATACGGTTGGGGCCGCCGCCGAGAACCAGGATCTTTCTTCTGTTGGAAACAGGAGATTCATCCGCAACATCCGCATAGGTGGAGTAGTAGTAGGAGGCATTTTCCACACCGGAAACTTTCACTTCACGGAATTTGGCTTTCACGCCGTAGGCAAGACGTTTGTTACGGATATTTTTCTCCGGCACATTGAAAAGTTTGGCAAGGTACTTATCTGAGAACCCGAAAAGTTTTGCTTTCTTCAGAAGTTCGTCAGAAAGAGCCGGGAAGGTATATTTCTTGAGTTCCAGTTCCAGATCGGCGATCTCTTTCATCTGTTCAATGAAGTAGGGGGTGATTGAGGTCTTTTTGATGACTTCTTCCACAGTCATCCCTTTAAGCATCCCTTCATAAATGATGAAGAAACGTTCATTGGTAGCCCCAACGGAAAGGAGGGCGCGGAGTTCTTCCAGAGTTTTATCTTTAAATTCTTTCACCTGTCCCAGACCGGCTCTTCCGATCTCCAGGGAACGGATGGCTTTCTGGAAGGCTTCTTTGAAGTTCTGACCGATGGACATAACTTCCCCTACAGCCTTCATCTGGGTTCCCAGAGTGCATTTTGCCTGGGGGAATTTTTCAAATGCCCAGCGGGCAAATTTCACAACAACATAATCTCCATAGGGTTCATATTTATCCAGTGTACCGCTTCTCCAGTAGGGGAATTCATCCAGATTGAATCCTGCCGCAAGTTTGGTGGAAACATGGGCAATAGGGAATCCGGTAGCCTTGGAAGCAAGGGCAGAGGAACGGGAGGTACGGGGATTGATTTCAATAACAGCAATGCGGTCATCCTGACGGTTATGGGCAAACTGCACGTTTGTTCCGCCGGTGACACCGATAGCATCCACGATACGGAAAGCATAATCTTTCAGGCGTTCCTGCACCTCTTTGGATACGGTAAGCATGGGTGCAACACAGAAGCTGTCGCCTGTATGTACGCCCATGGGGTCAACATTTTCAATAAAGCATACGGTGATCTTTTTGCCGGTGGCATCTCTCACCACTTCCACTTCCAGTTCTTCCCAGCCGAGAACACACTCTTCCACCAATACCTGATGGATAAGACTTGCGGCAAGCCCGCGTGTGGTAACTTCCCGCAGCTCTTCCACATTGTAAACGATACCGCCGCCGGTACCGCCCATGGTGTAGGCAGGACGCAGGACAACAGGGTAACCAAGTTTTGCAGCGATCGCTTCCGCTTCTTCCACAGAGTAAGCAGGTTCGGAACCGGGAACGGGAACGCCCAGGGAAGCCATGGCTTTCTTGAATTCAATACGGTCTTCACCGCGTTTGATGGCTTCAAGATCCACACCGATGACTTTCACATTGTATTTTTCAAGGATGCCTTTTTCCGCAAGTTCGGAAGCAAGGTTGAGCGCTGTCTGTCCGCCCAGGTTGGGGAGAAGGGCATCGGGACGTTCTTTGGCGATGACCTGTTCAACTCTCATAGCGGTAAGAGGTTCGATATAAGTATGATCCGCCATACCGGGGTCGGTCATAATGGTGGCGGGATTACTGTTGACCAGCACGATCTCATAGCCTTCCTCCCGCAGAGCTTTGCAAGCCTGCGTTCCGGAATAGTCAAATTCACAAGCCTGTCCGATAATGATGGGGCCGGAGCCGATAATAAGGATTTTGTTGATGTCTGTGCGTTTAGGCATGAGAAGCGTCCTTTCAAAAATATTATTATTTTCTGTATATGTTTTTTCGCCATATAATATGCCTCATCCCCCTGCTTTTGTCAAGAAAAACCCCTGTTTTTTCCTGTAAAAAAAAGCCTGCGTTGTTTTTTTATCAAAACCTTTTCACTTTCTTGAAAAAACGGCTTGAAAAAGTCATTTTCAAGAGTATATTACCATGATTGCATATTTCCTCAACGGCAACGCAGCTTTTTTCTGTTATTGTCTATCGTTTTTTCTTTGTTTCCGTTCTTCCGGTGACATCAAATGACACTTCATAATTTCATTTTCATCTCTGTTGCGGATTGATAAAAAAAACGGGGAGAAACCGTTTTCACAGTTCTCCCCACCCGTCTTCCGGCAAAAAAATCATTTCTTTTCTTCAGCCAGGATGGAAGCATATTTTTCAGAAACTTCTTCCACCATTCTGTCCACAGTAAGTCTTTCCAGTTCTTCCGCAAATTCCGGAGTGAATTTGGCATATTCGGAAAGATTGGGCCGCAAACAGCCGGCATCCGGCTTTTTCCAGGATGCCGGCATAAACTCTTCTTCCGGACCGTGGGTAATGGGCCCTTCATCGGCAAAATATTCTTCTGTCAAAGCTCCGTAGTGCTGGAAATATTTATCTTTGTCAAGGAATTTTGTCTGGAAATATTCCGGATTGACCGCATAGTTGTAGGCGGCTTCCCACATCCCGCCGTGCCCGATCCTTGCGATCTTGTTTTTCTCGTAATGTTCACGGATGAAATCAATACTGTAATCCAGACTGCCCACAGTCAATACTTCCATATTGTGATATTTTCCGCCTTTGGAAAACTCTTTGGGAGCCAATTCCTTTTCCGTACAATGTCCATTTTCCCTTGCAATGATATTTTTCACCAGCTGTCCGGAAGGTCCATGGGAGCCGACCATGACACACAGTTTGAATCCCAGAAAATCGGAGAAGGTTTCCAGAAGCTCCCGGAAGACCCGTTCCGTGGTATCCCGGCTGAACATCACCCCCGGATAAAGAAGAGGTACTCTGGTATATTCCCCGAAACGCACAGACTTCCATCTGGCACGCAGCTGATCCCAGTTATCCAGAGGCCATACCCAGTCCGGAGCGACCGGCAGAGGCGGAAATACGATACCACCGGTCTTTTCGGCAGCTTTCAGACACCAGGAATACCCTTTCAGAAGATCCACTCCCAATGCATTACATTCCTCATGATATTCCAGAGGTCCGGATGCAAGATAAATAATGGAGGCTTTCTCCTTTTCCATATCAAATTCATTAGGGGTGAGATCTTCATACTTGTGCATATTTCTTGCCATGATATACTCCTTGATCATATTCAGGGAATTTGTCCCTCTCTTATTTTTCTCTGTGACAGTTTCACATAACTGCCGGATCCAATGAGAATATATATGATAAAACAGAAAATTTCAAGCACGCAAAAAAGAAATATTTTTATATTTGTAAACATTGAAAAAAAACTGCTGCAAGTTATATTAAGTTCCTGATAAAAACCAACGCGGTAAATATGGAGCAGAATTATGAGAAAATCCGGACTTCTTTCCCTGACAAAAGCACAGGTACACGCCATTCCCAAAATGGAACGGCTGGCAATGACAAATTATGATGAAGAAAAAGTTCCCCCCTATACCCTGCCTGACCTTCTCAGTATGACTGACGGCAGAAAAGTGACCGGTAAGGAAATGTGGCAGAAAGAACGCAGAAAGGAGATCCTGGAAATATTGCAGGAAAATATTTACGGCAAAATTCTTCCCGCCCCTGATCATCTGTATTTTGAACTTCTTTCCCGGAAAGATGATGCCCTTAACAATACTGCCATCCGTAAAGAGATCCGGATCTGGGCAGGTATGGAAAATGGCAAAAGTTTCTTTTTTGATACTTTGATGTATATCCCCAAAAACACAAAGACCCCTCCCCCGGTTTTTGCCGGACTCAATTTTCAGGGAAATCACGCCTGTACTCCGGAGGAAGATGTGCGTTTGAGTGCCATGAGACGCCCCGGTTATCCGGAGCATAAATTCCCCCGGGGCAATCAGCATGACCGCTGGAACTTTGCCGAATGTGTCAGAAGAGGTTATGCTTCCATTACAGCAAATTACCATGACATCATGCCGGATATGCCCAACAGATGGGCTGAAGGAGCATTGAATCTTTTTGAAGAGGATCTTGCACAGTTTTACGGTCCGTTGGAAAAATATTCCGCGATCGGGGTCTGGGCGTGGGGTCTTTCCCGTATCGCTGATTATCTGGAACAGGATAAAGAGGTGGATGCAAGCCGTATGATCGTACACGGTCACTCCCGTCTGGGTAAAACCTCCCTGTGGGCGGGAGGTATTGATGAAAGATTCAAAATGGTCATTTCCAACGATTCCGGCTGCTGCGGGGCAGCTCTTTCCAGACGGGATTACGGAGAAACCATTGCCACCATCGCCGGACCGGAAAATCCCTCCTACTGGTTTGTAAAAGGTTTTACAGATTTTATGGGCAGGATCGATGAAATGCCTTTCGATCAGCATTTTCTTCTTGCGCTCGCCGCCCCCCGTCCCCTTGCAGTGGCAAGTGCCACTCTGGACAGATGGGCGGATCCCCGGGGGGAATTTCTCTCTTGTGTAAGCGTTGCTCCTGTTTATCATCTTTTCGGTCTGAAGGGTTTGGAAACAGAGGAAATGCCCGCGCCCGGCAAAGGGATATACAGTACGGTCAGTTACCATATCCGAGAAGGCAAACACGATCAGACATTTCAGGATTGGGAAGTTTATATGGATCTTGCCGACAGATATATCAAAGGATAAAAAAGGCTTTATCCATAAAAAAGTCTGCCGTTCCTTGCAGGAGTCCGGCAGACTTTTTTATTATATGATACAATATTTTCTCAATACTTTTTCACCGTCAGACGGTAATTAGGGATGGTATATTTGAGAATACCATCTATTTTTTCTATTTTCCATTCCAGAAGTTTCTTATCACAGGCATATTCCATTGTAGGCTCCCACCCCAGCCGGGAATCGTTTTCCACAAGCGGGATGGTCTCAAGCACATTCTGCCGCTCTTCTTTCAGAATATTTTCCATCTCATCCAGAAGAAGATTTGCCTCCTCAAAAGATTCAGTTACCTCCAGCTTTCTATTGGCAAGATACCATTTTTTGATCCCCAGCATGGTACGCAAAGTATGCGTATAAAATTTTCCCACCCCGGCTTGTAAAATTGCTTCTTCCCTCTTTCTTTCCGGAACTTTCTTCAATGCTTCATCCATGATCTTTTCCCCCTCCTCCCATAGGGCAAGGGCATTTGGGAGGATCTTCAGATCCTCTCTCAATCTTCTGCCGATAAAGGTATGTCCGGGAACCTGTTCCACTTTGTAGAGCGTATTGAGAATACGCTCCCCCCGGTAGGCGTGTGCCGGGAATGGAAAGTGCATATTCTGTTCCGCAAATGGATAGAGAACAGGATAAAAAATAAAAGGATAGGAAGGACCTATACGCAAGGGACCGCACTGATCATCAAATCCGGGAGTAAAAGAAGCCATGGCATCGCTCCAATGCTGCCATGCGTCCAGCACAAGGGGAGCGGCTTCTTTACCGAAATCCCGTATTGCGATCTTTTCCAGGATCACTTCCGGCGTGACATTTCTTGTATTGAAACACCATCTGGCACATTCCACAACAGGATTGGGGAACCATCCGTAATGGTGACCATCCATGATCCCGGTCAAATTCCATTTTTCATGGGCGTCCAGCATACTTCTGAACCTTTTAAAAAACTGCTGTGGAACCGGCATATAGGGCATGACGCCGCAATCCCAGGTACACCCTGCCGTATTGCTTATGGTATAAAGGGGGAGTTTACGTTTGCTCAATTCCTCCGCCTCGCTGCAAAAATAATAGCCGGGACCGGGAAAAGTAATGGTGTAATCGGGTACTTTCATGGTATGATTGGGGTACTGGATCTGCTCAAACATCTCAAAAGTCACCTCTATGGACACATCAGAAGGAAGTTTACGCAGCAGGGCAAGTCTTTCCTCCACCGGAGAATTTCCCCAGTTGTATGTCCAGAATACCACATCCGCCTGCGGAGCATATTTCCTTACCGCCCCTTTGACCATATTGAGCCAATCCGGATAATCATCGGCAGGAAAGAATCCGGGCCGGATCACTCGACCATCTGCCCCCACCGATGAACATCTGGGATCTCTGGAAGGAAATGCACAGCTTTCTCCAACAAGAATGATCCCCTTTGCTTTGGGGGAATTTTTAAATACAGAACCGAAATTGGCATCAAAAAAATCTTCCGCATCCGGATCATCCGGGTGCTTGAAACTGTTGAGATAACTGTAAAAATATACCCCCAGCCCGTAACGCTCCGCACGATGGATAAGATCATTGAAATCCAGATACCCGTAAGTAGTTTTATTCACCCCTGTAACAAAGAGGAGAATATTATCAAATCCCGCATGGGAAATGGCATCCAGATGGGAATCGGGGAATGTATCCTGCGCCCAGCCGGAATGGATCATTCTGGGAGTGAATACGGGGTCGGAACGAAGCGTACCAACTTTCAGGAAAGGCGCAGAACGCAGATTCATCAAATCTTCCAGATAATGCACCCCTTTTCTGGTATTGCCTTTGATCCTGACTGTATTTTTATTTATGGAAACATCAAACCCTTTGTCGGAAGGATCTTCTTCCAGGATCAGGGCATTTTTATTTCCGGAGATTTTTCTGTAAACAGGAATACTTATATTCATACTCACAAGGAGATAATCCTGTAAATCCAGTGCGGCACATCCTTTGAAAAGATTTCCCTCCTGAACAATCTCCCAGGAAGGATCGATCATACATTCATCCGTTTCCGGAACAACCGCCGGATCAAAAATATTTTCTTTATGTACTCTGTCCAGCCTTTTACGGAAATCATAATTCTGTTCCATTTTATACCCCTTTATCATGTTAATTTTAACATCCTTTACAATAGCACAGGAAAATATTTTTTCAATACGAGGTAATTTCAAAAGTCATTCAAAAAAAATCAAAGATGCAGCTGCAAAGAGTTGTGAAAGGTAATTTGAGGCTGCTACCCTCTGCGGTAACAGCCGAAAATGCTCCTTTTACAAATCAAAGCAGATGCACTTTAAGATTTTTGAGGAGTTTTGAAATTACCTCTACCGGGAAAGAAAAAAGTATCTTTATGCGTCCAGAAGAGAGTTATGCAGGATTTTCTTGCCCTGGGGATTGGCAAGAGCTTTCTCTTCCAGATCCAGCAGATCAGCAAGAGCCTCTTCAAAAGAAAGATCACGGGAAATAAGAACAGGAACAGAAATATGGTGCTGTTCCAATTCCCAGTGGGAGAGTTCCGGGGGATTGACCGATGCAAAAAGTTCCTCAAGAGCTTCAGACATCGCACCGAAATAGACCTCCTGACAAGTCACATTTATAACGATATAGACCTGATATTTTTTCATGGCAGACGATTACTTTCGGGAAGAGAAGGAATATACGGCAATGGCTCCGATCATAAGGATGGCGGCTATGGCACGCAATATCCACTGTTTTCTGCTGATGACAGCATCAAGTTTCTGCAATCCAACAAATGAAAGCATGGCACCGAGAACAACGGAAAAAAGTCCCCGGCTTGCCAGGATCACATTTCCGAATACAGGAAGAACAAGAGCAAAACATCCCATCAGAAAGACCTGTGAGGAGAGCCATAAAAGAGCATAAGGTGCACTTAAAAGGAATTGTTTTTTAGTGGGTCGCAGGAAAAAGAGTCCGGGAAGAGAAACAAGCCCCAGAACGGTATAAATGGCACTTGTGGCAATAATACTTCCTTTCAACCCGTCATAACCGCTTTTAATTACCGTCAGCACGATATTTGTTTCATTGATATCACACAGGGAATAAAATACCAGCGTGGAAAAGGTGAAAAACCATCCTTTGAAACTCATACGGAAAGAGCCGGTCCAGTTGATGAGCATTGCCGCAGCTCCCGCCATAAAAACGGCTGTCCATTGCCCTATATTGGGGAAATGGTGCTTTGTAAGCATGAAAATAATGGTAAGAACAATGATCTTCAATCCCAGAAGAGAGGATAAACGGCTTGCCTCACAGTGTTTGAGTGCCATGAAAAACGATCCCTGTCCCAGCACAAAAACAACGATCCATGCCAATATGCTCAGCACAAAGAAACCCGGATCCGCCAAATGGGTGAAGGGAAAGAAAATAAGAAAAACAGGAATACTGGGCAGCATCATCACAAGCTGGGCGAAAAGCAGCAGCCGGACGGAGGAGTTATAACGCTTGAGAAAGTTTGCACTGCAAAGATATCCAACGGAATTGAGTATGGCGGTTATAAAACCGAATATAATACCGATAGCCACTTTATTTCTCCTTGTATGATGAAAATATATATTCCTTATTAATATACATTGATCCGGATTTTTTTCCAGTAAAGGGATAATAAATATTCAGCCATATTTTGTGAGAAAAACGCCATTTATTCCGTTAAAGCGGAAAAAAATATTGTTTTCTTATAAATTTTTCACAGCTATCCCATATTTTCATATATATTCAGATCAGGAAACTCTGCTTGAATCCGGAAACAAAAGTATCTGATAAGTCCCGTAGGGACGGTAGAGTCCAGCCCGGGGTTTCAACCCCGGGACACAAGTCTCCCCTATGAATGGAGTCCCGCAAGGGACGCAGGAAAATACTTGCCGGAATTGGGGAGAATATATGTGAATTGTGATTGTTTATTACTTGTTTTGCAAAAAAAACGATTCAAGAGTTTTTTTCCTGCGCCCCGATAGGGCTTGAATCTCTATTTGCAATCTTTCCCCGGGGTTAAAACCCCGGGCTGGGTTCCTGTGCCCCGATGGGGCTTTTTTATTCTCCGCTATGATATTTCACTCATACTGTCTGGAAAATCTGACAAAATCACTTTTTCAAAATCCAATTTTCTCCCGCTCAAATATGGCGAAAATACCTGTTTTTTGAAAAATTATGGGATATCTGTGTGAATTTTTCAAAAAGAAGTGTTGACAAAAAATCTTCCTGTGGTATATTTTTAAACAACCACAGAAGGATAAAGACATGAATACAGACAAAAAAGAAAACCGGATACTCCTCAAGAATACTCTCTTTGATATTATCGTAAATCACTCGTATCAGGGGAAAGTCCCCCCGGAACGGGTACTTTCGGAATTACTGGGAGTAAACCGTTTTACTTTGCGGAAAAGTATGGATGAATTGATTTCAGAAGGGAAGCTTTACCGGAAACCCCGGAAAGGTACTTATATTCTTCAACTTCATACAAAAGTAGTCGGTCTTGTTGTGGATATGGGAAAAATCCATCCCTACGGCAATATGATGAGCGTGATAAGCGGAGTCTGCCGGGAACTGGAAAGAGCAAATTGTATGGTACGGTTTATCAACCCGAGGGATATGAAAGAACTTTCCGGACTTATCCGGCAATATGACCTTGATGCCTGTATTCTCGGCTACAGCGACCACCCGGATGCGGAAAAAATCTTAAGTTTCATACCTGAAGAGATCCGGCATAAAATCATTTTTGTAAGCAGCTGGGCATACTGGATGAAGAAGCAGGAAATATACCGCAATTATGTGGAAATGGCTTCCATCGGAGCAATGCGGGTGAAATACCTTGCCCGGGCAGGCGGCAGAAAACTTTGTATCATCACCCAGAAAGCCAATCCTTCTCTGGATGACATCAAAGCAAAACTTGAAGAACTGAACCTTCCATTCTATGAAGAATTTATACTTGATGACAAAAAGAATTTCAAAACGAAACTCTCTAAACTTCTCCGCAAAAAAATGATCGACAGCATCCTTATTGACGGTTTTTACCGGGGAATATTTGATGACTTTATGGAAATACTGCAAAATGAACCGGAGTTTACCGGTCCGGTAAGCATGCCTTATGTAAGAGAAGTCAGATACAGTATGGAAAGATATCCTGATACAAATGCAAAAATCATTTACAACTTTCAGATGACGGAAAAACTTGGGGAAGAAGCTGCAAAAATGGCAGTAGGGATCGTAAAAAGCGGCACATGGCAGACGCCTGTTTTTGTAGAGGGGACATTCCTGGACAATAAAGAACAACGTTAAGATAAATACTATAAAACTGTAGAAAGGTGGGAAATCATGAATTCCAAACAGAATTTCAACAGTTTTTTTCCGGAAAGCAGAAAAAAACATGTCTGTTCACCCTGCCCGGACTTCTGGTGAACAAAATGTGTCAGACAGGTATTTTGCCGTCGTATCTCTTCAAAAAAATAATCAGAAAAAAGCCTTATAATGCTTGCAAAGCAAGCGCTTCATGCCCCAACGGGGGCTTCATATTTGCCGCAGGCAAATGCTTCATACGGCAAAGCCGTGCTTCACTGGATCAGCGTTCACGCTGATTGAACTTCTGGTTACTACTGCACAACAGAACTGTTTTTCAAAAATAAAAAATTACATATCCTTACGCCCGACAGGGCGCACTTCACGCTTTTTTTGCGAATGCAAAAAAAGCTCTTCACACCTTCACACCTTCACTCAATCGGCGTTCACGCTGATTGAACTGTTGGTGATCATCTACCAGCAGACATTGCAGCTTCCCGGAAACATCCGTCCGGAAAAGAATGTGATGCCCCGGATCTGTATTCAGGACAGGGAATGGGTGATGAATGTTCTTGCAGAATCCATCAACCCCATTACCCATAAGAATAATGAAGCCTTCCGGAAAGTATTTTCTGACTGGAAAAACTGTTCTGCATCTCTGGGGGTATGGGAGTATTGGCAATATCATGTTAAAGGGGATTTCCCCTACATAGCATTGGATACCTATTTTGAAAACATGAAATTCCACAAGGCAAACAATGTGGATAATGTCCTTGTGGGGACAGCCCGTTTTCAGGGATCATTTTTTGATCTGAAAACCTTTCTTGCCTTGAAACTCATGGACGATCCCCATAGAAACCGTCAGGAACTTATCCAATCATTTATGGAAGCCTATTACGGGAAAGCTGCCGCAGTGATGAGTGAGTATCTGTATTTTCTGGACGCGGAAGTCAAAAAAGAGTCGGAAAAAGCCCCCATGGGAGGGCGTCCGCCCCGGACTTACAGTTATTTAAATGGGGAATTTTTCAGGAAGTCCTATCAACTTCTCGCAAAGGCTGAAAAACTTGCAGAAAATAATAAACGGCATCTTCTCCATGTGCAGAATGAATATGTTTCGTTGGATAAATGTCTGCTGAATTTATGGGAAAAAGCGGGCAGACATGCGGGAATAGAGCGTAAAGAAGTTCTTGCAAGAGTGGAAAAACATGAAAAAGCGATGATCCGTTCCAGATTTCAGTTTCCCTCCCAGGGGAAAAAATATCTGGATGATCTGAAAAGTTATATTTCAGGCAAAAAGATCGTGCTGCCGATCCCCAAAGAGGTCAAAGGGGAATATATTTTTGACTTCAATGCGCATCACATGAATGAAAACGGCCCCAACAGCATAAGGGTCAAAGATCCGGATTCCCCTTCCGGCTATGCAATGAAACTCCGAGTAAAAGACGGAAGCAGCCATATCACGCTCCGTGGACAGAAACACATCTATCATAGACTTCCCTTTACCATGGGCGTCTATAACTGGGCGGAAAGGAAGGCGGGCCCCACACGCATTTTGAATGAGCAGGATATTCCGCAGGATGAAAAATATCATCTCTATAAACTTGGCAGCTGGTATCTTATACAATGTTTCAGATTATGGGCGCACTGGTCCTGGAGTTTCATGCTTCTGCCCACAGAAGCCTATACATTGACTCCGGATTACAAGAGTGATATTTATGTTTCCATCAAATTTACCGGGCCGGCATACGTCAAAGGATCCCGAAAAGAAAATGCTGTCTATATCGACCGGGTGATCGTTGCCCGGTAAAAGGTACAGTAAAAGATATAATAACCGCCCCCTTGCTGGAAAAAGCTTCTGCAAGGGAAATTTTTTCTTCCGGTATCCTACTGCGGGTTGTTATGATTTTTTCTCTTCCTTTATCCCCTGTTCAACAGAAAAAAATCTTATATTGCTTTTTTAATTGCGGTTGATAAGATAAGAGTTCTTTACAGTCTTCAATTGTCAGTTTTTTCCAATCGCATTTGTCTGCAAACTGCGGCATAGCGGCTAAAAGGCTGCTCCAGTCCCAGCCTTCCAATTTTTCCCAATCGCAATATTCGGCAAATTGCGGCTGCTCTGCTAAAAGCACGCTCCACTCATAACCTTCGATTTTTTTCCAGTTGCAATGCATGGCAAATTCCGGGCGTACTGACAACAACCAGCACCAATCCTCGCTGCCCAACTTTTCCCAACTACATTCCGTTGCAAACTCAGGATATTCGCAGAGCAGTTGTGCCCACTGTTCACCGTTCAGATTTTCAAAATCACATTTTTCCATTTTTCTTACCTCGGATGCTGTTTTGCTGTTCTACCGATATATGAGAGTTTGTTATTCTGAAAATGACAAAATTTTTCAAAAAACTCCGCGATAACGCAATAAATCATATACCTTTATTTATATATTTCTCATCATACATCACTTGTGCGTGATTGGTCTTTATCAATTTTTCTTCAATGATTTTGCCGGAGGCTTTGTCTATACACTGCCGCAGACTTCACCGTTGCGATACCAGATGCCGTTTTCCTGTGTAAAATGCTCATTGCGGCATTCAATATGGTATTTCACCGC
>JAZKZE010000114.1:0-1572 GCA_045612485.1 Victivallales bacterium
GTTGGTCCCAATCGAAGATTTTTAAATCCAAGATGCAATAACGCAAGCAATACCGCAACAGCTTTCTGTTCATACCACGAAATATCAAAGGATATGGGCAGCTCGTTGATATCTTTGACTCCGAAAACTTCCTTGAGCTTCAAAGCTATGACAGCCAGAGAATAACAGTCATTACACTGTCCGGCATCCAGAACTCTGGGAATACCGCCGATATCATCGGTCACAAGTTTATTGTAACGGAACTTGGCACATCCGGCAGTCAGAATGACGGCATCTTCAGGCAGATTTTCTGCCACATCGGAATAATATTGCCGCTCTTTCTGTCTGCCGTCACAACCTGCCATTACCACAAAGCGTTTGATTGCTCCGGACTTGACAGCTTCCACAACTTTATCTGCAAGAGCAAAGACTTGAGCATGAGCAAAACCGCCGGTGATCGTACCGTTTTCCAATGCTTCCGGAGCTTTGCATTTTTTGGCAAGTTCGATGATTTCTGAAAAATCTTTCTGCTTGCCATTCTTGCGGTCCGCAATGTGTGGTACGCCCGGATACCCCGCAGCCCCAGTCGTAAAAATCCGATTTTTGTAAGCATCCTGTACCGGAGTAATACAGTTGGTCGTCATCAAAATCGGACCGTTGAATGATGTAAATTCCTTATTCTGCAAGTGCCATGCGTTTCCGTAATTGCCGTAAAGATGCGGATATTTTTTCAGCTCCGGATAATAGTGCGCGGGAAGCATTTCACAGTGGGTATAAATATCGATATCGGCATCCTTGCTTTGTTCCAGAAGTTCCTTGAGGTCAAGCAGATCGTGTCCGGAAATCAAAATTCCGGGACGGTTGCCGACTCCGGTTTTGACCGTTGTTACTTGTGGATTTCCAAATGTTTCTGTATTGGCGCTATCCAACAATGCCATTGTTTTGACCGAGATTTCGCCCGCTTCCAGAATAACTGCAAGCAGTTTTTCGGAATCCGTTTCCGTTGCGGCGGTCTCTAATGCTTTGAAGCAAAAGGCGTAAATGCTGTCATCTTCTTTGCCCAAAACAGCGGCGTGTTCAGCATAAGCTGCAATACCTTTCAACCCGTAAGTAAGCAATTCCCGCAGGGAGCGGATATCCTCATTTTCGCAAGCAAGCACGCCGATTGGGAATTTTGCCTGATTTTCTCCGGCAAGTTTTATTGCTTCATCCAGTTGCTTTTGAAGTTCAACATTGTTAAAATTGACATTGGTAATGGTCATAAAAAGAGACTTTACAATAAAACGTCCAAGCTGCCTGTCAGCATTCCGGGTCAGAGCGATAAGTTTGAGTTGCCAGATGAGTTCATCCATCAAATTTGCAGTTTCAGCTTTTTTACCGCACATTCCCGCAAGGGTACATCCGGTGTTTCGGCAAGCTTCCTGACATTGAAAACAGAACATTTTTTCTTCCATTTTATACCTCCTGGTTGGACATTGACGGTTATTTTATCTTAAAAAGTGTATCCCATGTATCAAACAATATAGTACTTTCAGAACATAAATCAAATGCGTTACCGCTCATTCCATACTGTTTTATCAACAAACGCAAGGA
>JAZKZE010000115.1:0-69247 GCA_045612485.1 Victivallales bacterium
GTCCGCAAGGCGATTGCCCTGCGGTTCATTCGCACATCCACTGCGCGCTCGGCGGCAACCGCCTCGCCTGGCAACCGAACATTTCTCTTTTTTCCATGATTTTATGGGACAGCTGTGTAATTTTTATGAAAATAAGGAAAATCCCCTTTTTCCGGGCAGAGGGGAGGCAGTGACGGGAAATATTCATACGGAATTCATCAGATAAAATGCCGGGATTGCTTGCAAAAATCCCCGTATAATGTTATAGTAAAGAAAAGGGTTTTATCATGAGCCGGACAAAGGAAAAAAGCAAATGGTCAAATATATTCTGTTACTTATTTTTTCAGTGATTTTACTTTTTACATCTTCCTGTGCTTCTGATATATCTGTACGGAAAAGCAACCGTCTTGCTGTACTGGAGTATGATAAATTGAGTAATCTTACCGCAAGCGGGTTGAGTGCCGGAACGGAAAATCTGCTTGCCAATTATCTGCTTATGGATGAATTTGAAAAAGATCCGGATAAGGTGATCCATTTTTTCATGGGGCTTTTCCGGAAGGAACATAAAGCAAAATATCTTCATGCGCTTGCCGATATTTCTTTACGGTGCGGCAGAAGATACCATTCCGATGCAGATAAAGCGATCCGTTACTATCTTCCTGCGGCGGTATTCAGTTATGCGTTTCTCAGTTTTCTGGATGATCCGGTCAAACAGCCTTACAACGCAGACAGAATACACTCTATCCATGTATATAATGCCGCTGTTACAGAACTTTTTATCTATCTTGACAGTAAAAAACTTTACCGCCGGGACGGGTACAGTATTGATACCGGGGCAAATATGAGGATCACTTTTGAAAAGCCGGATTACAAACTGCCGCTTCCGGTCACATCTTACAGGAATTTTCATCCGTGCATTAATTATTCCGCAGAAAATCTGACCCATACCACCCGGCATTTCGGACTCGGCGTGCCTTTGATCTGTGATCTTGAAAATGAGAAACTTCATCATAAGGAGGTCTGGGCGAAAGATCAGGCGCATCCGGCAACATTGTATATCCGTTTCCAGCCCGACCGCAGTTATATGGATCTGAAAGCGCAGCTTGTTTTCTGTGATACAAGAGAATATGAAGAGATAAAACTCGTTTCCCGTACCATTCCCCTCGCATTGGATTTTTCCACTCCCATCGCCTATATGGCAAAGAAACCTCTGCCGCTGCATCAATTCTTTTATATGCTTCATCCGGATGACGGAGGGGACTTGCAGGGACTGTACAAATTTGAAAGTTTCAATGAAAAACGTATTCCAGTGGTGCTTGTACACGGTCTTATGTCCAGCACCCGTACCTGGATACAGATGTTCAATACCTTGCAGAACGATCCGGATATCCGTAAACATTTCCAGTTCTGGGGATACTCCTATTCCAGCGGTATCCCGGTGCTTTTTACCGCAAAAGAACTGCGTGGATCTCTGGAAAAGGAACGGGAAAGACTTGTAAAAGAAGGGAAAAATGTGGAAATGTTCGATCAGATGGTGCTTGTGGGACACTCCATGGGCGGATTGTTATGCAAAACCGCATTGATGGATACCCATGAGGATTTTGCAAAAAATATTCTGAAAGGCAGAGGCGCAGACCTTCAGAAAAAACTCAATAAGGAACAGATGGATTTTCTGCAAAGTATCCTTAAAATAAAGCATCTGGATTTTGTGAAGAGAGTGATCTTTATTGCCGTACCCCACAGAGGATCGGATTTTGCAAAAAGTTTTATAGGACAGCTGGGCAGCAGACTTATCCGGCTTCCTGTGAATATGATCTCACGCTTCAACAGTATCGTAAAAAGTGTTCTGCCCGGGGAGCCTGCCGGTAAATATCCCACCGGGATCGATAATCTTACACCGGACAGCGTTGCTCTTAATGAACTTATGAAACAGCCATTCCGTAAAGGCATCCCCTATCACTCTATCATCGGCAATAACCGTAAAGAGGGGGTTCCCGCCGGAAGTGACGGGATCGTACCCTACAGCAGCAGTCATCTTGACGGTGCGGCAAGTGAACTTGTGGTAAGATCCGGACACAGTGCCCAGCAGAACCCTCTTGCCATTCAGGAAGTAAGACGAATCCTTCTGGAACATCTTGAAAGTGTAAAGAAAAAGAATAAAAATTTTCCATATAAAACTGAGAAAAACAACAGCAAAAGGGATAAGATTCCTGAAAAGAGTGTAAAATGAAATTTTTCGGCAAAGAACTCCCGGTTTTCAAGGCAAACCTGCATACGCACACGAAACTTTCCGACGGCGGCTATACTGCGGAAGAGATCATTGATCTTTACTCCGGCAAGGGATATGATGTGCTTGCTTTTACCGATCACAGAAAGACCAATAAAGTTTCTTCCTTTGATGGAAAAGGTATGACTCTTATTTCCGGGATCGAACTGCATCCGGATGGACCCCGGGGGATAAAATGGCATCTTCTCGGTCTGAATGTTCCGGAAGATCTCCCGGGGGAATACAAAACCGCAGATGATGCGGTCACTGCCGTTCTCGTTGCCGGAGGGATCGTTTTCTGCGCCCATCCCCACTGGTGCGGTCTTACGTCACAGGATGTATTGCATCTTCCCGGACTTTCCGGGATCGAAGTATATAATACCTCCTGCCGCTTTATCGGAAAAGATTATAATGACCAGTGCTGGGATGAATTGACCAGTGCCGGTTTCATCCATGGAGCCCTTGCTGTGGATGATACTCATTCTTCCTGTCATCTTTTCGGCGGCTGGACAATGATTGCTGCTGAAGATAAAAGCGTGCCTTCCATTATGAATGCTCTTGCACAGGGCAATTACTATGCCACCCAGGGACCGGAATTTTACTCTCTGGAACTGAAAGAACGGGTATTCAAAGCAGAATTTTCTGAAGCTGTGGAAGTGATCCTTGTAGGGATAAACAGTACCGGCGTATGTATTACCGCCCCCAACTTCCCCAATTATGGAGACAATATCACTCTTACAAGTTTTGAACGGGAACTTCCTCCGCATATCAAAGGCGTTGTCCGCTGCCGTATCCGGAATAAGGAAGGAAAATATGCCTGGACGCCGCCTGTGATCGTGGAATAAAGCGTAGTAAGGAAAGGAAGAGGAATATAATGACTCTTTTGATGAAAATATATTTTCTCTGTCATGCTTTTTATGGAGTCATGTACTATATCTTCCTTCCGCTGCTTTTTCTTGCCGCTGCCGTATTGCTGTATTATGCTGTACGGCAGAAAAAGCTCTTTTTTATTCTGCTTTTTATATTGCCGTTTTCCTGGGAAGTAATTCATACTTCTGTGATTTATGGAGCATGGCGCTACCGGATGGAATTAAGGGATACCTATGGGAAAAATCAATGGGGTTGGACGGATATTTCTGTAATGGCACCGGACAAAAAGGCAGAATATGCAAAATATTCTTATCATCCCCGGGAACGGAATGTAAAGGGGGGGCTGGTACGACTCCTTGTATTGCTGCCCCTCCTTTATCTTGCCGGGAGCATCTTTTATGCAAGCATCTCTTTTTTCAAATATTTTTTCCGGAAATATGTTTGTAAAAAGCAATAAAAGGTATATAGTAAACCTCATATTTATTTCAGAGATGATTTCAGAAAAATAAAAGCGGTCAGAAAAAGATTTTTCTGCGGAATACTTTTGAGATCACCTCTCCGGAGAGGATAAAATGAGTACGGATAAAAAATATGAGATGGATATGTGCCATGGACCGCTGTTCAGCAAGGTGCTGCATTTTTCCGTCCCGCTGATCCTTTCCAATCTTGCCGCATTGCTTTTTACTGCCGCTGATCTGGTAATTCTGGGGCAGTTTACCACTTCTGATGATATGGCGGCAGTGGGTGCCTCCTGCGGTTTTATTGTCCTGATGCTCAATCTTTTCTGGGGGATCGCCGCCGGAGTGAATGTGCTTGCCGCCCGTTATACCGGGGCGAAAGATCCGGAAAAGGTATCGAAAACAGTCCATACGTCCATTGCAGTTGCGGCTGTGGGCGGAATCATTATGGGGATCATAAGTTATCTTCTTACCGATCCCATTCTGCGTATTATGGCAACGCCGGAAAAGATTATGGACAAGGCAAGACTCTATTTGCAGATCTCCTGTACGGGTGTGCCTTTCATGATCCTTTACAGTTTCGGCAGTTCCATCATCCGGGCGGTGGGGGATACAAAAAGACCGCTCATTTATATGATCATATCCGGGATAGCCAATGTGCTTCTCAATCTTTTCTTCATCCTTGTGCTGAAAATGGATGTTGCCGGGGTTGCCATAGCCACCCAGGCGGCACATTTTATTTCTGCATTTCTGGTTCTGCGGGCTTTGGTGAAGTCGGAGGAAGATTATAAACTTGTCTGGAAAAAGATCCGTATTGACTGGAAGAGTTTCAAGGAGATGATGCAGATCGGTATTCCTGCCGGATTTCAGGGTTCCATGTTTTCCATATCCAATATGGGAATACAATCCACGATCAATACTTTCGGCCCTGACGCCATTGCCGGGAATACCGCTGCCAATAATCTGGAAGGACTGGTTTATGCTGTATGTTATTCCTTCTATTTTGCCGCCATAAGTTTTGCCGGACAGAATCATGGCGGAAAACAGTATAAAAGGATCATAAAAAGCATATTTATCTGCATGCTGTATTCTGCAGTGGGGACCGTTCTTCTGGGATGGGCTTTTATTTTTTTCGGAAAAGAACTTCTTGCCATATACACCCCGGATCCGGAAGCGGTGAAATGGGGATTCATCCGCGTGAAAATGATTTTTGCTCTTTATATCATGTGCGGCATCATGGATGTTATATCCGGTGCCCTGAGGGGATTGGGACATTCTCTGAAGCCTGCCATCGTGATCGTTTTCTGGGTCTGTATATTCCGTATAATATGGATCTTTACGGTATTTCCCCTCAAGCCCACTCTGGAAACGCTTTTGCTGGTGTATCCTGTATCCTGGATCATGGTATGTCTGTTCAACGGGGTGATGCTTTATATCGTATGCCGTAAAATGCTGGTGAATGCAAGCAAACGGCTGTTTGACAAATAGCGGGTGGAAATAAAAATGAGTACAGAAAAAAAATATGCAATGGATATGTGTCATGGACCGCTTTTCAGCAAGGTATTGCGTTATTCACTTCCGCTGATCCTTTCCAATCTTGCCGCATTGCTGTTTCATGCTACCGACCTTGTTGTACTGGGGCAGTTCACCACTTCCGACGATATGGCGGCAGTGGGGGCTACCAGCGGATTTATCCTTCTTATGCTCAATCTTTTCTGGGGCGTTTCCACGGGAGTAAATGTACTGACCGCCCGTTATACCGGAGCGAATGATCCGGAAAATGTATCAAAAACCGTCCATACTGCTATTGTCGTTGCGGCTCTTGGCGGGATCATTATGGGGGGGATAAGTTATCTTCTTACCGATCCCATTCTGCATCTCATGGCAACACCGGAAAAGATCATGGACAAGGCAAGACTGTATATGCGTCTTTCCTGTGCCGGGGTGCCCTTTATTATTTTTTACAGTTTCGGAAGTGCTGTCGTCCGGGCAGTGGGGGATACAAAACGGCCGCTTATCTATATGATCGTTTCCGGTATCATCAATGTTTTTCTCAATCTCTTTTTCATCCTTGTTCTGAAAATGGATGTTGCCGGAGTTGCCATAGCCACCCAGGTGGCTCATTTGATTTCCGCCTTTCTTATTTTGCGGGCATTGATAAGATCCAATGAGTCATATAAACTTGTCTGGAGAAAGATCTGTATTGACTGGAAGAGTCTGAAGGAGATGCTGCAAATCGGTATTCCTGCCGGGGTGCAGGGGTCTATGTTCACCATTGCCAATATGGCGATACAGGCTACCATCAATACATTCGGACCTGCCGCCATTGCCGGAAGTACCGCCGCTGTCAGTCTGGAAGGAACTGTCCATACGGTTTGCGCCACATTCTACCTTACAAGTATAAGTTTTGCAGGACAGAATCACGGCGGTAAAAAATATAAAAGGATCGTAAAAAGCATCTTTATATGTGCCGTCTGCTCTGCGGTGGGGATCGCGGTAATGGGATGGACTTTCATCCTTTTCGGTAAACAGCTTCTTGGCGTATATAATCCGGATCCGGAGGTCATCCAATGGGGATTCATCCGTGTAAAAATGGTACTTTCCCTTTACTTCCTCTGCGGTGTCATGGATGTTATTTCCGGGGCGTTGAGAGGTTTGGGACACTCTTTGAAGCCCGCCATAGTCATCGTATTCGGTGTTTGCGTGTTCCGTATGATCTGGATCTTTACTGTATTCCGGCATGATCCTACACTGGAAACGCTTTTTATCGTTTATCCGGTATCATGGATTTTGATTTGCCTTATCAATGGTACAATGCTTTATGTTGTATGCCGTAAAATGCTGAAAAATGCAAGCAGACGGTTGTTTGACAAATAAATAGGAAAGGAATGAAAATGAGTAACGGAAAAAGGTACAAGATGGATATGTGTCACGGACCGCTTTTCAGCAAGATCGTCCGTCTTGCAGTACCTCTGGCAATGGCAAATGCTCTTGCTTTGATGTTTCATGCGGCAGACTTGATGGTGCTGGGGCATTTTGCCTCTTCCGACGCTATGGCGGCAGTGGGGGCGGCTCCCTCTTTTACCACTTTGATGCTCAATCTTTTCTGGGGGATCGGTTCCGGGGTGAATGTACTTGTTGCCCGTTATACCGGGGCAAAGGATAAACTGCATCTGGAAAAAACCATCCATACGGCGATCACCGTTGCCATTGCCGGCGGGATCATCCTTGCTGTTGGCGGCTGTTTTATCACGAAGCCTGTTTTGCGTTTTATGGAAGTTCCTGACGTGATTTTTGATAAAGCCTGTCTTTATCTGTGGATCTGGTGTCTGGGGTCGCCTTTTATGATCCTTTACAGTTTCGGCAGTGCCATCCTCCGGGCGATCGGGGATACAAAGAGGCCGCTTATCTATATGATCATTGCCGGAGTGACCAATGTATTATTGAATCTCTTTTTTGTTACTGTATGTAAAATGGATGTTGCCGGAGTTGCCATTGCCACAAAGATCTCCAATGCGGTTTCCGCCATTCTTGTACTTATCGCCCTTACCCGCAGTAAGGAAGATTATCAACTCATTTGGAAAAAACTCACATTCTACTGGCCCGTATTCAAAGAGATGTTGCGTATCGGTATTCCGGCAGGGATACAGGGGGCGTTGTTCTCTCTTTCCAATATGATCATTCAGGGGACCATCAACTCTTTCGGTCCTGCTGCCATTGCCGGAAGTACGGCGGGATTGAGTCTGGAAGGGATCGTTCATGCCGGAGCGACGGCTTTTGCATTGGCGGCAATGAGTTTTGTGGGACAGAATCACGGGGGCAGACAGTATAAGAGGATTATGAAAAGTATTTATATATGTCTGGGGTGTTCCTGCGGGGTGATGATCGCAGGCGGCGGTATCATTCTGGCATTCCATACCCAATTTCTTTCCATTTTCAATCCTGATCCGGAAGTGATCAGATGGGGGTCGATCCGGCTTTTCTGTCAGTTGTCTTTCTATCCTCTGCTTGCTGTAATGGAGGTGCAGAATTCTTCTCTGCGGGGACTTGGGTACTCATTCTGGCCTATGGTCATTACTCTTATGGGGGCATGTGTTTTCCGGGTGATTTGGGTATTTACCATCTTCCCCCATTACAAAACTATGGAAAATCTGATGATCTCCTATCCGGTTTCCTGGACTCTCATCTGTCTGGTCAACGGAGCATTGCTTATCTGTATCTGCCGCAGGATGCTTATACGGGCAAGCAAACGGCAGTTTGATTTACTGACAGTAAAGAAAAGTTGAAGAAGTCTGTTTTATGAAAAAAGAAGAAAATATCCCCTGCCGGGAAAATTGCGGAGCGTGTTGTATAGCTCCTTCCATATCTTCCCCCATACCCGGAATGCCTCATGGTAAAAAGGCAGGGGAAAAGTGTATCCATCTGGATGAAAATATGCGCTGCCGGATCTTTCACGATCCTGCCAGACCGAAGGTATGCGGTTCTCTGAAACCTTCTGCGGAAATGTGCGGAAAATCCCGTCAGGAGGCAATGGATTTCCTTGCGGAACTGGAAAGACTCACAGCTCCGCAGGAAAAGTAAGAAGGATATCAGTGGAAATTCATTCCGCCATTGATGTCAAGACATGCTCCAGTCATGTAATTGCCGCCTTCACCGGAAAGATAGACCGCTGCAAGTCCCACATCTTTGACTTTGCCCAGTCCCAGGGGAACATTGGATGCCAGATGTGCCACACCTTCTTCTCCGTGGGTCTGGAAAAGCAGTTCTGTTTCCACGATCCCCGGAACGATGGCATTGCAGGTGATATTGTAAGGTGCCCCTGTACGGGCAATGGTACGGGTGAAGGAGAGTATGCCTCCTTTGGTTGCCGCATAGTGGCAGTGACCGTAAAGTGCGCCGCGGTGGGCTACCATACTGCTTATATTGATAATACGGCCGTATTTCTGATCCCGCATCATCTCCATTGCTTTTTTGGTACAGAGGAAAAGACTTTTGAGATTGGTCTTGATGATGAAATCCCAGTCATCTTCGCTGGTTTCAAAAATATCCTGTGCTTTGGTGGTACCGGCATTGTTTACAAGAATATCCAGTCTGCCGTATTTTTCTTTGATGAAGTCAAAAAGTTTTTTCACATCTTCCGTTTCGGAAACATCCGCACCGAAGGCGACAGCTTTGCCGTTATTGCTGATGATCTCATCGACCACACGATCGGCTTCTTGTTTACCGGAACGGTAATTGACAATGACCTCAGCTCTGGCTTTTGCCAGTTCCAGTGCTATTCCTTTTCCCAGGCCCCGGGAGGCTCCCGTTACGAGAGCGATTTTTCCTGTAAGTGAATCCATAAATCATAACCTCCATATTCTGATTGTTCTTTACTATAGTTCTGAAAGGAAATTTTTTCAAGCCCCGGTATGGAAAAAGCTGTATTGCTGTTCCATAAAACGGAGCAATATATTTGTCATTGCCTGTACTGCTTCCGGAACAGGCGGATCCATTGCGGTAATATAAAATTTTCTGTTTTCCAAACAGGGAAAAACTCCTGTGATCATAGTATTATCCGGAACAATATGGAAATATAATAAAAATGTATTTGCTTTTTTTGAAAAATGTGCTATTTTTCCCTTATCTTACAAGTACAAGAAAGGAGTTCTGTTTATGAAAAAGATGTTTTTATTTGCTGTTTCTTTGTGTTTGCTGCTGGTTTTTTCTGTTGCCTGCCACCACAGACCGCATCACAGAAAACCCCCGGTTCCCCCGCGTCACGGAGTACGGCCAGCACCTCCCCTGCATCATAAGGCAGTTCCAGCACCTCCCCGGCATACCGGAAAAGCCAAATATTATGGGGCGAAGCGGTAAGAAAAAACTTTTTTCCTGAAAAAAAAAGAAAAAAAAGTTTGAAAAAAGAAAAAAATGCTTGACTATTGGTTATGCAAGATATATATTACACCAGATTAAGGCATTGTAAAATGATTGCAATTGAAAAATAACTGTACAGTTTACTTTGTGTAACGTACGAAAAAGAAAGGAATTTATCATGTGTGACAAAAAAGAAATCTATGCAGACGGTATCGGTCAGATCCACTTCGCAGGAGGCATGGTTCGCTATGACTTCGTTTCTCTTCAGCCCGAAGAAGACGGCAAAGCTCCCACCCCCAAAGCCAATGTCCGTATCGTAATGCCTCCCCAGGGCTTCCTTGCTGCTTACAACAGCATGCAGCAGCTTATCGACAAACTTCTTGAAGCCGGTGTTCTTCAGAAGAATGACGCTGCCAAGAAAAAATAAGCGTAAGTTTTATTTTACGGAAAAAGGGGCTGTTGCAAAACCTCAAAAAAGGTGAGCAACAGCCTTTTTTATTGTTTGAGCTGAATATTGGAGGTATAACAGGTCATAACAGGGGAGAATTATACCTTGTTTTATAAATACACAAGGCTATTTATTCCATTGCTCAAACATTGTGTTTGAGGGAACTGGATTTTTGATCGTTTATAAAAAAAGTTGGAATTGTTTTTATCGTGACGATAAAAGCAATTCCGTCAAAAGTTTTTGGAAGATGGGGAGCGGGGAAGAGAACCTTTTTTCAAAAAGGTGTCTTCCCCGCAAAACATTTTTGCAACAGCCCCTTTTTTTTCTGCTTTGCACGGCTTGATAAAAATGGGTAGCAGAAAATGTGATTTTCTGCCCTTCGGCTCCCTTGGAGCCTTGTTAAGTCCCGCGCTGCGTACCATTCAAAAAGGGCGTATTGCAAAAAAAAATGCAACACACCCTTTTCTATCCGTACTTTTAATATTCCTTCATGGCGTCAGCCGAAAAAATTGCTTTTCTATCTCCGGGGATCTCTGAGGCAAAAGAGATGCCACTTCCGGAACATTTGAGCGGGGTATCGGCAAGGATGAATCTACTCTGGGCAAGATCATTGAGGAAGGTGATACATTCTTTGTAGGATTCCCTGATCTTTTCCGGAACATTATTACCGGGACCGCGTTTGTATAATTCATATTCTGCAATGCGTAAGGTCCATTCTGTAATGAGGGGATTATCCGTAAGGGGGACATTGTAGCGGATGCAGGCATAATTATTTACAAAACTTTCTGCTCTGGCAATGATCTCGTCAAGGAGTTTTATAAGGTTTTCGCCTGTTTTTCCGGAAAGATTTTCCAGAACAGGACGTGTAAGACGGTTTTCCAGATCTTGCTTCTGAATATAATTTCCCATGGTTTCCTTTCTTTAGTATGCAATATAAGAAAAATCTCTCCGGACCGGGGTGGAATGTCCGGAGAGGAAAGGTGAAGACTTACTCTTTGCTTCCGCCCTGATAGATCAGATGGGGGAAGGCGGTGAAGGAGGCGCCTCTGGCATTGGTGCCGTAAATGTATTCTTTATTCTTGAATACATTTTCATCCCCTTCTGAATCCAGACGGATGAGAGAAGGCATTTTCCGCTGCTGGATAAAGACAGGTTTGAGAACTCCGTCTGTTGCGGCAAGATACCAGTTATCCTCGTATTCGCCGGAAAGTTCGGGAAGTACCAGAAGTTCCGCGCTTCCGTTCCAGGGATTATCCGTTGCGGCAACCCCGGAAACATTTCCCTCATTGACTGTATGAAGAGTAAGACGGTCTTTCAGAATACTGAAAGCTGTTTCTTCATTTTTGGGACCGACAATAAGAAGATTAGGGATGATCCCCAGGTTTCTGCCGGAATGACCTTTATAATTCATCATGGTCATACGGGCGGAGGCGTAGGCAGAGGCGGAAAGAGGGGCGGAGGACTGATTGCAGATCACATTTTCCCCGTAAAGACGGCTGGAAGAGAAAAATTTCAGATCGTCCGCCCAGACCTGGTTGCTTACCAGAGCTTCCACGGCAAGATCGTGCCATAATCTTGCCGCATGGCAGCCCATCTGTGCAATGAGGGTGGAATAGATCCCGTACTGATCGTCTTCAATGTCATTTCCGGGAACGGCAATGGTTTCTTCAAAATCCCGGTTGAGGACTTCCAGTTTCCTGGTGGCGAGATCTTTGATGACTCTTTCGCCGATCCATTCTCTCATGCCGCCGAACTGTTCCAGGAAGGGGTAAACGTTGGAGGCACTTCCGGAGGGGATCACAGAACAGAATTTCTGCCAGGAAGCCGGGACTTTTTCCAGCCCCTGAAGAAAACTTGTGTTGAAGCCCTGAAAAAGTACATCCATGGTTTTACGGTTGATATCCATATTTTATCCTTTCTTTTTTATGATTCTGTATGGAGAGTAAGTGTGTGTCTGATTTTATGCTCCGGCAAGGACAAGATTGCCCACTTCCACAATGAGAAGTCCGTCGGAATCGATCTCCCGGAGAACGCCTGCGGGGATTCTGTTTGTGCCGCCGTTTTTGCCAACGGTGTGGTCATCCACCACATAAACGATGTGATTGATGTCCTGTTCGCCAAGTTTTTCTCCTTCCGTACCGTTATCGTACTTGAACATTCCGGATTTGATAATGATCCTGCCGTCTGCGGCAAATCCTTCGGCTCTGCCGAGAACGATAAGTCCGGGGGAGTCGGAGGCATTCTGTGCCATTCCGGTAAGGGGATCTACGGCGGCGATAGCTCCGGTGAAAATTGTGCTGCCTGTTTTGATTTTTCTGATCCTGCGGAACTTCTGGGAGTGACAGAGAATCTCCGGGGTGTTTCTGTTTGCAGTAAGTGCTGCCATGATTTTTTCCTTTCCAGCAGAGTGATGATCTGCTTTTTTCTTGTTGAAAGACAGAATATTTCTGTCTTTATGTTTTTGGTCAGAGAATTTTTTTGAGAATTGCTTTTTAATTTTTATTTTCTGTAAGTCCCAGCATGGAAAAAATCTCTTTTTCCAATGCGGAGGGAGAAGGCTTTTCTTCCGGTAAACGGGCCTGATCGGTATAGAGATTATCCGGAACGATCCGGGGGGCAGTTTGACACCAGAGATCAAAAAGGGCCGGATTTTCCTTCAGAAGAGTGTTTGCCCAGCAACGCATATTTTCAGTAAGGATCCCCCGGGAGAATGCTATTTGCAGTTTTTCATTTCTTACGATCTCTTCCGCCCGGGAAAGCAGTTTATTTGCATCCGCAAAATTTTTTATTCTGTGTGTTCTGAAAAATGTTTCTTTTTCCCTGTCGCCGGAAGTATCGGTACTGCCGGTCAAATCACTTGCCGCAAGCGGCGGAATATTATGCAGTGCCGGATGATTGGTCAATGCCACAGAATGGATCCCTGTGACATTTCCGGATCCGTTGGAAAAATACAATACCGGGGAATAATAGCGGTATTTTCCGCTGAGAATGAGTTCTTCCGCTTCTTTGGTCCAGTATTTGACAAGCCCTGCAAGACCTTCTTCACTTTTTCGCAGCTCTTTGATCCAGCCCGCCGCCGGTGCCTTTGTTCCGCTGATGCTCTGATGTTCAAAATCAATAACAAGATCTTTGCCCCGGTTATGGAATTCGTCTATGATGGTATCGGCATCTTCCGGAGAAAAAAAGAATTCTCCCTCATCGCCATCTTTGGTATAAGAATTTTTTCCATACTTCAAGAGAAGGATTTCTTCCGGAAGGGTACGGTTATTGGTATCGCTTACCGGGGAAGGAGGGGTGTTTTCTTTCCTTTTCTGTGAGATCGTTTCCGTAAAAGAGACGGGAATGACAGTGGCATGGAAATATGCCATGGAATCCATTTGCATTTTACTTTCCTTTTTTTTATGGGTTGTTTTTGTCAGTTGCCTGTTTTTCAAGGCGGATATTGAAGGCTTTTTCGATCCATTCGGGAGAGATGGCAAAATTGCTTTCAGAAAGCAGTTTGATGATCTGTGCTTTTTCCAGAAGATTTTCCGGAGAGGAAAAATCCAGGATGAAACGGTATTCACCGTCAGTACCGTAACAGTATTTTTCCAGAGGACGGAGCAATTGATTGTTGATTGTTTCCATCAGGGCGCGGCAATCTGCTTCCAGAATATCATGTCTTACATTTTCCTGGATCTGACCTTTGCTGAAGCCTCCGGAAACGGAACTGGAGGCAGTCTGTCCCAGAATGAGAAGGGTGTAAAGTTTATCTATGTAGTCCAGAAAAGTCTGGTACTCGCCGGAAGCGCTTATACCGGGAGAGAGAGTCTGGATCTGGGATTCTCCTGTAACGACTCCGGAACCGTCGGAAGAGATCCTGTTCAAGGCTGCAAGAATATTTTTTCTTGTATCCTCATTTTCAAAGTCCTGCTGATTGATCTTTGCAATGAGGAAGGGAACACCGAATTTTTCCAGAAATCTTGCCCTGTCTCTTAATGCATAATGTTTGAAAAAGTACAGCCACAGAAGGGGACGGAGCAAGCCGCCGCTGCCGCAGGGACCGGACTTGAGCTTGTGGTAATGGAGAATAAACTGATGGGGATGATACTGGTAAAGGGGCCGGATCTGACCGCTATATGTACGCAATGCCGGATTGCCTGCGGCATCAAAAAGAAAATTTTCCTGACAGATGCTTTTAAATCCTTTTATGGAAGAACCTCCTTCCTCCCATTCAATGACGGCTCCGGCACAGCCGAAAGCAAGGCTTTCCATAAGATGACGGAGCAAAAAATTTATGTTGGCTTTTTCCAGAATGGAGGAAAGCATACTGATTTTTTCCGGATCACGTCCGGCGATCTGCCAGTCACAGGCACATACAGCAAGTATTCTTGTTTGCAGATGAGCCGCAATGACCGGTTCATTTTCCAGTATGGCTCTGTAAAGGAAGGCCTGATCATAAAGAAAACCGCTGTCCGCCTCTGTTGTTGCGGATCTGATGCGTGATGCGGAGATCTTTCCTGAAGGAGCAGGAACGGTAGAACAGAGTAATTCCTGAAAGTCTCTGCTTGAGTTACCGGACGGGATGGAACTGAGTCTGCTTTTGTGATTTTTTTCTGCCGGGGACGGACTGTATCTGATACAGTTTTCCGGCAAAGAAATTTTACTGTCAGAAAGAGTTTTGGTTTTACGGAAAGAAAATGGCTGAAAGAAGGACGCTGTCATTTTCCCGGCAAAAAGGTGAAAGTGATTTTTTTTCATATTCAGGGATCTCCTTTGGTTTGATCTCTGGTAAGGAGTATGCGTCAAACAAAAGGAGAAAAAAAGTAAAATTGGAGAATAAAAATTTACTCTCCGGAAAATGGTTCTGCTGATGGAAAAAACATGACAGGAAGGTTTTTTTATGAAAAAAAAGGGGGTTTTTTGCACTAAAACAGAAATATTTCAGAAATATTTCAGAAATATTCTTGCAATTCATCATAGAGGAGGCTATAATAAATTAATGTAATATTTTAACAAAGCCGCTGATTTTTGTCAGTGGTGTGAATAAAGGTTAATGGACAGGAGTATTTCAATGCGGAGAATTGCAGTTTCAGGTATAGTTGCAACGGCACTTTTGCTTGCTTTTTGTGTGACGGCATGTAAATCTATGGAATCTTATACGGCGGATCGTGCCGAACGGTCAGTTCTGGATACGAAAAAAGCAAGGAATATGGAGTTGCTTGACGGAAGAGTATATAATCTGGAACAGTGTATAAGTTATGCTTTGAAACACAATCTGCAAGTCCGTCTGCATGAACTGGATGTGAAAATCGCCAAAGAAAATAAGATGGCAGAGGTCATGGGGATGCTTCCTGAACTCAATTTCAATGAAAATTTCAGTGCCAGAAGCAATACTCCTGCTTCAGGAAGTGAAAAGATCCATGAGGACGGCGAAACCTACGGGAACAGTACAAGTGAAGAACGTCAGGTCAATTACTTCAATATCGACCTTGTATTCAGCGTTCTGGATATGGGATTGAGCTACTGGAATACGGAAATAGCACACAATAAAATGCTTCTGCATAAACAGCGTGCAGCCCGTATGAGTCAGAATATCCAGCTGGATGTTGTGAAGGCATACTTCAAAGTTGCCGCTGCGCAGCGTGCAAAAAATAAAACAGAAAAACTTCTTGCTGAAACAAGGAAGAAAGCAGATGATATCCGCAAACTTTCCCTGACCGGTAAAATGGATCCCATCATGGCATTCAATGTCCTGCGGAAATTTACCGCTATGGAAAAACAGCTGACCAATTATGTTAGAGTATATGAAAATGCTTGTACGGAACTGCGTACACTTATGGGACTTTATCCCAGCCCCATGATCAATGTTGATGAAAGCTGCCTGGATAATCTGAAGGCATTGGAACTTTTTTCCGCTCTTGACCGTATGGAAAAGACTGTGGGGGCGGATGGAACAGAATATCTCCACAGAGATGGTGCAGTATGGAGAGATGATTCCGCACTTCCGGATGTGAGATTTACTCCTGTTGAACTTATGGAACAGATCGCTCTTCTCCAGCGTCCTGAAATGTATGAAAGCGACCTTCAGCAGATGATCAATGTGATCGAATGCCGCAAGGTCATTCTGATGATGTTCCCCAATGTGAAACTTTATACGGAATGGGCAAACAGTTCCAATAAATATCTCTATCACCAGAGCTGGCTTGAGCTTGGTGTGCGTGCCGCATATAATCTTCTCCTGCTCCCCCATCATATTGCCAAATATACGGCATACAGCAAGCAGACGGAAGTATCTGCAATGCGCCGTTATGCAAAATCTGTGGCAGTGATGGCACAGGTGCGTCTGGGACATGCCAATTTGCTTTCCGCGCAGGAGATCTACAAAAAAGATGTTCAGATCAGCAGGGATTATAAACTGCATCTTGCCAATGCCTCCAAAGTTCTCAAATCCGGTGCCGGTAAATATAAAGGCATGGATCTGGAATACATGCGTCTGGAAACACTTAAAGCAGAGATCGATTCCATCCTTTCTCTCGGAAACTGCTATGTGGCGTACTACCGTCTGCTCAATGCCATGGGGATAAACAGTGCAGATTACCGTACTTTGGATTCTCTCTGGGAAGAACTTTCCGATACAGCAAGAAAAGCGGCTTCTTCCATGAAAAAGGCCCGTCAGGAGTATAAAGCGGAACGGGTGGAACAGTTCCGTCAGGAATTGGAAAAACAGGCTGCCGCTGAAAGAAAACAGGCCGAAGAAGCAGACAGAGCTTTGCGTGAGAAGATCAATCGTGAAATCGACGCAAAACTGGGTAAACGTAAATAAGAGCAATGTTTCGGGTTATAACTAAAGATTAAGAAATATATTCAGGAATACAGGACGGAGGAAGGAATGCAGAAGTTGAAAGTTTCCATCATATTTACTCTGGCAGCCGCCGGCGGGATCGCCATGAGTGTTGCCGGCTGCCGCACGGAAGAATCTTACCGTGAGGAAAGAAAAGAGAAGGCTGTTGCCGTTTACAGGGATGTCAAAGCCAAAGAGTATCACAAAGGGATGACTCTTACTCTTGATGATTGTATCAGTTTTGCGTTGCGGAACAATATGAGTGTCAAGGTGGCAAATATGGAACGGGATGTCGCTGAAAGAATGAGAACGGCAGATATTCTGGGAATGCTTCCTGATATTACCATATCCGATAATTTTGCAGGAAGAAGCAATTCTCCCGGTTCAGGCAGTAAAGCTGTTGTAGGGGATGGAGCCACTTACGGTTACAGCCGCAGCAGTGAAAAACGGGTCAATAACTTTAATATTGATTTTGCATTCAGTCTTCTGGATTGCGGACTTGCCTTCTTCAATGCACAGCAGAGTCATGACCGTATGCTTTTGCAGGAAAAAGCCGCAGAACGTATCAAACAGAATATTGTACTGGATACAGCAAAAGCCTATTTCCGTGTAGCGGTTGCCCAGAGAGCTGCCAAGTTGACAGAAGATCTGCTCAAGGAGTGCAAAGACCGTTATGAACTTATCCGGAAATTGCGCAAGGATAACAAGATCGATCCCTATCTTGCAACAGAAGAGATCAATAAGTTCCTTGCCATGGAATACCGTTTGAGAAATTATATCAGAACCAATGCCACTGCCCAGATCGAACTGAGAACTCTTATGGGGGTATATCCCGGGGAAGAGCTGAAAGTGGATGATTCTGTTCTGGATAATCTCCCCCAGATGGATATTCCGGATATTTCTCTTCTGGAACAGATCGCTGTTCTGAAAAGACCTGAACTTTATGAAACAGACATGCAGAAACACATCAACATCATCGAGTGCCGCAAAACCCTCCTTATGATGTTGCCCAATGTACGTCTTTACGGGGATTTTATTAACAACAGCAACTCCTTCCTGATGCATCAGTCCTGGTGGGAACTTGCGGTGCGTGCCGCATACAATGTACTGAAAACCCCCCAGTATATCTACCGTTACAGAGCCTTCAATGAACAGGCATCTCTGGAAGAGTTGCGTTCTTTCGTCCAGGCGATCGCTGTTATGTCCCAGGTGCGTATGGCGGCTTCCGACATCATTGCCTGCCGTGACCGTTATGACATCAATGTGCGTGATGATGAGATCTATACCAAACACCTGGCAAAGACCGCAAAAGCCAAAGTCGTCAATATGAAAAAACTGGAATTGGAACATTTGAGAATGGTTGCAGCAGAAACCCGTATTGAGAAACTCATCTCCATGGGGGCCTGTCATATTGCCAATTACCGTCTGCTCAATGCGCTGGGTATCGACTCTACAGACAGCAAGACCATCGGTTCCATCAAAAGTCAGCTTGATCTTGCCAAAGTGAGAGCTGAAAAACAGCTTGCTGCCGCAGAAAGAGATTTCCAGGCAAAACTCAATGCCCTTGAAGAGGCGCGTATCGCCCGTATGCTTTTTGATGATGCTTCTGCCTACTACAAGGATAAAAAATATGTTGAAGCTGCTGAGTATCTTAAACGTGCGGCAAAGAGAGGAAATGCAGAAGCCTGGTTCTGTCTCGGAAAACTTTACTGGAACGGCAACGGCGTGAAGAAGGATTATATGAGAGCCGTCCGCTGTTTCGTAAGATCTGCCGATCTGGGGAAAAAGGAAGCACAATTGCTTGCCGGCTGGACCTATTACAAGGGCGGGCCTGTGAAACAGGATCTTGCCATTGCAAAGAAATATTACCGTATGGCGGCAGACAATGCTGAAGAAAGAGCATTTTACTGGCTGGGTGTAGTCAGTTACGACATGAAAGATTACAAGGATGCCATGTACTATTTCAAATATGCCGCCAGAGGCGGGGATGTGGGATCTATGGTCTGGGTCGGTACGCTTTACCGTAACGGACTTGGTGAAAAAGTGGATTACGACAAAGCCGTTTTCTGGTATGAACGTGCAGCGAAAAAGAATAATGTGGATGCGATGAACTGTCTGTATATGATGTATGCGGGTGGTTATGGCATCAAAGCTGATGAAAAGAAAGCAGATGAATGGCTGAAGAAATATGAAGCTGCCACTGCTGCCAGATATTGATTCAATAGCTGTATAAGCATGTAAAGAAAAAACTTTATCTTTTCAGTCATGCCGGACAGAGTTGTTCTGTCCGGCTTTTATTTTCAGATGGATTACTTATGAAGATTCCAACAGCACAGGTTCTTGTCAATCTTTCACTGGACAGATGTTTTGATTACCGTATTCCGGAACATCTGTCGGAAAAGGTGAAAGTAGGCATGAAAGTAATGGTACCTTTCGGCAGGGGGAATTCCCGGCGGGAAGCGTATGTGGTTGCTTTGCGTGTGCTGGATATCCCGGATGAAAAAAGAAGTGTGTATAAGGATATTTCCGGGATCTGTGTAAATTTTCCCGCATTGTCCGATCAGATGGTGAAACTTTCCGAATGGATGGCAGATTATTATTGCTGTGCAAGGGAAGTGGCGGTGCGTTCTCTTCTTCCGGGAGCTGTCCGTAATGGAAAGATCAAAGAAAAGACAAAGAAGGTCTATTTTCTTTCGGATACGGCAAAAGCTCTTGCCTTTATAGAGGAAAATCCCCGGGCAAAAGGAAAGATCGCCGTGATCCGGTCTTTGCTGAGAAGAAGCGGAACGGATAAGGATTTTATTCTTTATGATGCGAAAGTTACTGCTGCTGTTTTAGAGGAGCTTGTAAAACTTTCGCTGGTAAGTTACGACGAAGTAGCTGTTGAACGGCAGTTTGCCAATGATAAAGTCATCCGTTCCAAACCCCATGCACCCACAGAGGAGCAGGCGAAGGCATTGCAGATCATTACGGAAAAGATGGATTGTATCAAGGCGGAGGAACCTCATACAGTCCTGCTCCACGGGGTGACGGCTTCCGGGAAAACGGAAGTCTATCTTCAGGCGATCTCTCATGCTGTGGAAGCGGGGAAGGAAGCTATTGTACTTGTGCCGGAAATTTCTCTTACGCCACAAACGGTGGAACGGTTCCGTTCCCGTTTCGGGGATATGGTCAGTGTCCTTCACAGCGGGCTTACGGATGTGGAAAGGTACGAGGAGTGGATGAAGGTCCATGCCAGGAAAGTAAAGATCGCAGTAGGGGCAAGATCGGCATTGTTTGCTCCTTTCCGTCAACTGGGGTTGATCATTGTGGATGAAGAGCATGATTCCTCTTATAAACAATCGGAAGCTCCCCGGTATAATGCAAGGGATGTGGCTGTTGTCCGGGGAAAATTTGAAAAGTGTGTGGTGATCCTGGGATCGGCTACGCCTTCACTGGAATCGTATAAAAATGCCCTTGACGGGAAATATACGCTTTGTGAGATGAAGAAAAGGACGGACGCCAATATCGTTCTCCCTGAGGTCAAGATCATTGATATGCGTCTGGAGGCGGATGATGAAGGGAAAAAGCCGGTTTTTTCCAAATTTCTTATTGATGCAGTTCATAAAAGGATCGCCATGGGGGAGCAGAGTATCCTCTTTTTCAATTTGCGGGGGTATGCAAGAAAGCTGGTCTGTACTGCCTGCGGGGCATATCAGGCGGAGTGTCCGGAGTGTTCGGTAGCTTATACCTATCACAAACGGGCGGGGGTATTGCGTTGTCCCCGGTGTGCGGCAACTTTACTTGCACCGGAAAAATGTCCGGAATGCGGTTCATCTGAATTGAAATATATTGGAGTGGGGACGGAAAAAATCGAAAACATTTCTTTTGATGTGTTCAAAGGGGCAAGGATCTCCCGTATGGATTCGGATGTGATGACTACCGCCCGTAAATATGAGGAAACATTAAGCAAATTCCGCCGCGGCGAAACGGATATTCTTGTAGGCACGCAGATGATCGCCAAGGGGCTTCACTTCCCCAATGTGACCCTTGTGGGGCTTATCAATGCGGATATCGGATTGAATATGCCGGACTTCCGTGCCTTTGAGCGTGGTTTTCAGTTGATCACCCAGGTGGCTGGGCGTGCCGGACGGGGGGAGGTGCCGGGGGAGGTGCTTGTACAGACAACTTTGCCCTTCAATCCGGCAGTATGCTGTGCAGCCAATCATGATTTTAAAAGTTTTTATGATGAGGAGATCCTGATAAGAGAAGAGTTGCAGTATCCCCCCTTTGGTCATTTGATGGCGGTACATTTCAACGGGGAAGATCCGTCAAAAGTGATGGAGGAAGCGTTGCTTCTTATGGAAAAAGTTCTTCCTTATAAAGAGGAGGCTACTTTATATGAGGAACCCCGCTGCGCCCATTTTGAAAGGATGAAAGGAAAGTACCGGTTTATTGCGGTATTCCGTTCCGGAAATCTGGCACCTTTACGCAGGGCGTTGCGTAAAGAGATTTTTCAGGCAAATTACCACAGGAAAAAGATGGAAGTATATGTGGATGTGGATGCCATATCTCTTTTGTGATATGTGATTGAGTATCTGTTTATCTGTCAATTTGTCTATCTCTTTTCACAGTTATCTCATGATTTATGAGTTTACCGGGAAGAAAGATTTGTTTGTGTTTTTCTCACCCTCATTTCCCTGACTTTTTCATTGTTCCGGGCCGTCTGGAAAGGTAAGGAGTTTTTTTACATTATAAGACGATTTTCTGCGGTACAGTTTTTCTCCACTGTGCGTTGGTTGGCAACCGCTCCGCCCGGCAGATGTGATTTTTTTGCCCAGAAGTTTTTTATAATCTTGCATAAAATAATACACATACAATAAAAGATGCTTGACAAATGAAGCATGATAGTGTATACTATAAAGGATCATATTTTTCAGGTATAAGGAAAGTTTGTAAAGGTGTGCCATATAACCTGTAATTATTTTTCACTGGATTTATTCTTTTTTTTGTTCAATCAGAGAATATATCCGGAAAATCAGACAATACAAAAATCTTGAATAATGTTTTTTTTATTGTACTTTATAAAAAGGAACAATCGGTTGTATTCTTTATTTTCCGTTCAGAAAAAGAAAGACAGAAAAATAAGAATTACGGACAATAAAAATAAAAATGCTTTTTTGAATATTAACAGATAAAAGAGATGTAAAAAATTATGAAAACATGGAAACATCCCCTTGTACTTACTGCACTTTTTTGTGCCATGCTGCTTTCAGCTGCCCCGAAAATGCAGGAAAAGCTGATTTTTCCGGAAAAGATCTATGCCGTACCGGGTATTGAAAGCAATATTTATTATGAAAATATTTTCCATACCCACAATCCTGCCAATTACTCTTTTGAATTTCTGTGTAAAAAAGGGAATAATGGAGAGAAAAGATGGTACTATACGCCCAGGAAAGGGGATGAAGGTACTTATGACGTTACTTTGCGTGTCTGGGATGATGATGGCGTGGTAGCGGAAGCAAAAAGCCAATTGATCGTCACACCTGCTGATGCGGGTAAGGATAAAGAATTTTCCCTTATGATCGTAGGGTGCAGCGGCATTGCCATGTATAATGCCTACCCCACCCATGTGTATAATCTTTTCCGGCAACCCGGAAATCCCAAATTAACGATGGTCGGGGAAACCGGACCGGGGTGGCCCGATAAGATCGGCGAAATCCGGCACGAGGGGTACGGCGGATGGAGTTTTCTTACTTTTACCACCAGCGGCCGTATCCGTGGGAAATCACCTAATATGCGGGAAAATCCCTTCTGGAATTTCCAGACGAAAAGTCTGGATTTTGCGGCATATTTCAAAAAGAATAATGGAGGAAAAGCTCCGGATATCATTACAGTCACTCTTGGCGGAAATGATACATTCAGCGGAAAGGATGATACCATTGAAAAAATTATTTCCGGTGTGAAACAGAGAGCCGTTACTTTTTTCTCAGCTCTGCGGAAAGCTGCCCCCAATGCAAGGATCGCCATTGTCATGCCCTATTATATTGCCGCCTCCCAGGATGCTTTCGGGTACAATTACGGTACTGCCGGGAACAGATGGCAGTTTAAGAAGAATTACAGGGCTTATATGCTGATGATGCTTGCTCTTGCAAAGGAAAGAAAGGATCTGAAACTGGATGTTGTTCTTACCAGCGGTGCAACGGATAATGAAAATAACGTTACGATCCATAAAATTGCCCCCAATGCCCGTAATAAGGCAGTGAAGATCAAACGTATCGGCAATGCTCTCCACCCCCTTCCTGCCGGGTATCAGCAGAGTGCGGATGTTTTCTATTGCTGGGTGAAATATATATATCATCAGCAGAAGGCAGAAAAACTCCCCGGAAAATAAGGGTTCGGAATAAAAACAATTTATATAAACAATAAACAACTGAAGGAGAAAAATTCATGAAAACATTGAAACTCACCATGACACTTGCTGCACTTTTCTGTGCGGTGCTGCTTTTTGCAGCACCGAAAATGCAGGATAAACTGATTTTGCCGGAAAAGATCTACGCAGTACCGGGCATTGAAACCAATATTTACTATGCCAACATTTTCCGTACCATCAATCCTGCCAACTATTCCTTTGAATTCCTGTGCAAAAAGGGCAATAACGATGCCAAGAGATGGCACTTTACTCCGAAAAAAGGTGAAGAAGGTACTTATGATGTTACCTTGCGTGTCTGGGATGATGATGGTGTGGTTGCAGAAGCCAAAAGCCAGTTGATCGTTACCCCTGCGGATGCAGGAAAAGATAAAAATCTTTCCATTATGATCGTGGGGTCTTCCTGTATTTCCATGTTCCACGCATACCCCACTCATATTTACAATCTCTTTAAAACCCCCGGTAATCCCAAACTTACCATGATCGGTGAAAACGGCCCCGGCTGGCCCGATAAAATCGGTGAGATCCGTCATGAAGGTTACGGAGGATGGAGTTATCAGACCTTTATCACCAAGGGACGTGTCCGTGGTAAAAGTGCCAATATGAGAGAAAGTCCCTTCTGGAATTTCAAGACAAAAAGTCTGGATTTTGCTGAATATTTCAAGAAAAATACCAATGGCAAAGCTCCTGATCTTGTGACGGTTTCCCTTGGCGGAAATGATATGTTCCGCGCTCAGGATGCCACCATGAAAGAACACGTTGCCGGTGTGAGAAAGAATATGATCACATTCTTTACCGCCCTGCGTAAAGCAGCTCCCGATGCGAAAGTTGCCATCGTTCTTATTGATTATGCTGCCACCTCCCAGGATGCCTTCGGTTACAACTACGGCAGCACCCAGACCAGATGGCAGTTCAAGAAAAATTATGCCGCCTTTATCAAAATGGTACAGGCTCTGGTGAAAGAAAAACCTGAACTCAAACTGGAACTGGTGCTTCTTAATGGTGCCGTGGATAATGAAAACAATGGTCACATCTACAGAATGAATGCCAATGCCAGAAATAAAGCAACGAAAGTTCTTTTCCAGGCAAATGCCCTGCATCCCAAGCCCCATGGTTATCAGCAGGGTGCAGATGCCTTCTACTGCTGGATGAAGTATATGCTTCACAGAGATGAACAGGCAGCAAAAGCTGTAAAGAAATGAGAAATACACAGTTTCCGGAAATCTTCATGGTTTCCGGAAACGTCGCATAATATACATTATGTGACAGAGAAAGGCTTTTTTTCCGTTGCAAAATAAAAAAAAAGCAGATATGTGAAGTATAAAACAGATTTAATAGAAATTCAAAGGAGGTAACATAATGTATATTATGCGACGTCAAAAATTTACACTTATTGAATTGTTGGTTGTCATAGCTATTATTGCCATCCTTGCCGGGATGCTTCTTCCGGCATTGACCAAAGCAAGATCCAAAGCATTTTCCACCGCCTGTAAAAATCAGTTGAAGCAGTGCGGGCTTTATATGCATATGTATGCGAATGATTTTAAAGGCTGGGTTCCGGCTAATGCCCGTGGCTACGACTACGAAACCGGATATCTGGACACTCTTGCCCCCTATATCGGGTGGACTCCGGATACTATTAAGAAATCTTCTATGACAGGGAATAATGAAAGGGCAATCAGTATTCTCTCCAAATTCAAAACTTTTTCCTGTCCCACCATGCCGCTGCCCAAATATCTCATTTCCTATGCTGAGCTGCAGCATTATACTTACGGGGTGTTTTCCTGTCCCCGTACAGCAAGTTATTCTTACTACGAACTGAAATGGCCTGAGGTAAACAGTAAAGCACATTGGAAGATCGAACTTATGAAGATCAATAATACACCTCCCCATATGGCAGATACTATTTCCCATGTTAAATCTTATGAAAGAGAGGGCGCGACGGTGGCAGGCATATTCCAGGCGCCTTCTTTTCAGGTCAATAGCCAGGGCGATGTCGGGTATATCGGGATGCGCCATGACGGGGAAGCCAATACCCTGCGTATCGATATGGCTGTAAAAAGTTACAAAGGAAGACAGATTTTTACGGCTCCGCGTGTTTTGCGTTACAGATCCGGTAACGGTACGATTATTGATAAATGATCGATTTTCTTACTCATAAATACAAGATTTTTAATTAAGGAAAAAAGATGAAAAAAAGTTTGTATAGTTACTTTGCTCTTGCAGCAGCCTTTTTTGCGGGCTTTTCTGCTGTCGCGGCAGAAAAGGGCAATCTTGTGGCAGATCCCGCTTCTGCTGTCAAAAATACATGGAAAAAATATCCTGTTGCAGGTAAAGATTTCTGGATGCTCCTTGACCCCAGATGGCTGGAACTCAAGGGCGTTTCCCATGAAGAATTTGTACAGAAGTCCGGAACAGGATTCGTCCAACAGACTGTCTCCGGAGAAAATGTGACAAATCTGCGTGTTCTTACCATCGGGGAAATCACCTCCTATGATGCAAGAAACAGAAGAAGAAAAGCAACCATAGAGGTCATTCCCGAAGAAAAGGATATGCTGGTGACCGATCCCCAGTACCTCAATGACGGAAGTGTCAGAAATTACTGTGTTTTTTCCGGTAATGTTCTGGATATGACAAGACGCTATGCCATTCATAAAAACACACTGAAATTCAAAAGTGATTTCGCCATTGCACGCCTTGCCATCAATCATGGTGTCGGCAAAGACAACCGTATCAGCAAACTTTTGTGCAACGGTAAAGAAGTACAGATCCCTGCTGATAAAAATACTTTTGATGTGAAGATCACTCCGGCAGCAAAGGAATTTGAACTTACTGTCTATTCCTCCCCCCTGAAATATCAGGCAAAGGAATTGAATGTGCCTTATGAAGAAAGATTGAAAAAGGCTCCCTTCTGGCTGACCAATATGTTCCGTGCCAATTACGGTAACATTTTCGGAACCGATGTCTGCAATTTCGATCAGGAAAGTTTTGCTTCTGTCAGAAAAAAATACGGGGAAAACTTTATCGGCTACTGGCTGCCGGAATGGGATCACAACTATATCCTTGCTGTATCCCGCCCCAATCTTCCCTATTACAAAACCATTCAGAACTTTATCAAAGTACCCTGCAATAAAGAGGATTTTGTTAAAGGCGTCCTGAAATTCTGCTGGGATTCCCATAAACCGCTTTTCGGCAAAGATCTTCTGGGTATGAGCGGTCAGGTGCTTTTCATGCATCACGCCTGTGACTGGGGAAGCACCGTTTCCGGTCTGGAAATCACCCAGGAAAAAACCGAACTTGCCGGAAGGATCTCTTTTATGTTTACCAGAGGTGCTTCCAGACAGTTTGATAAACCCATGTATATTTATCAGGCATACTATGGCGGTTCCCAGTCTCCCAGCAGTACTTTGCGCGGTTACAACAGAAGAATAGACTGGGGAGTGGCTCCCTCCCTCACCATGCGTAACTTCATGGCAAGTTACTATATGGGTAACAACTATCTTGACTTTGAAGCACAGCCCTACGGGATGGTTCTTCAGGAAAAAAATGGAAATCATACTCTTACCGGCAACGGTAAAGTCATGAAAGAATTTTATGAGTGGACTGCCTCCGACAAAGGAAAACGCGGGGAAAGTTATACCCCCATCCTTCTCCTTGCCGACAGAAAACACGGCTATGATATGTGGTACAGAATTGCTCCCAGAGGCTGGGACAATTTCTATAACATCTATCCTCTGACTGATGCCAATTTCTTTATGGAATATGTGATGCAGGTCATCAGCCCCCGCTATGATTACAACAAGTTTGACAACCCCAAATACAGCCCAAATCTGCACAACTCCACAGTAGGGGATATTTTTGACCTCTATCTTGCCAACCCCCTTGTAAACGGGGAAGTGCGTCTGGATCAGTTGAAAAAATATCCGGTGGTAGCCCTTGTTGATAACATCACCTATACAGAAAAACTTGCCAATACCCTGAAACAGTATGTTGCAGAGGGGGGAACTCTTCTTCTTACCACCGGGCAGACCGCTCCCTTTGAAGAAGATAAAGATTTCCTCGGCGTGACTATCGGAAAAGATACAAAGAAGGAAGACGGACTTTTTGTCAATCCTCTCACCCTTCTTCCCGGTACGGAAACTGTTATGGCAACAAGCAGAAAGACTCCCCTTGCCACAAAGAAAAAATACGGCAATGGTCATGTGATCCTGCTTGCCTCCCCCTACATGAAGAAAACTGGTGACTTGACAAAAGTGCCCCAGCAGCTTGTAAAACTTTTTGAAAAGATCCAGAGCGAACTTCTGCCGGTAAAAGTGGAAGGCGATTGCCAGTACCTTTTCAATATCATGCCTGACGGTACATGGAAAGTTATCCTTATCAATAACAGGGGTATTGTGAAACTTCCCACAGAATCCTTTGAAAAGCATTTCAAGGAATATACCGCCAAAGTCACCCTTACCGTTCCTGCCGGAGTCACCATAAAGGAATTGCGTAAAAATACCGTTCCTGTTGTGAAAAAGGGTAAAGAATTCGATCAATATACTTTCAATATCGCTCCTGCTGATATTTATGTAGTGGATATGAAAGGGATCAAATTCGGTAAGACCGTCAAAAAAGGTCCTGCAAAATTCAACAGAGTGAAGAATTATAAATTCCAGCCCTATACCCCCAAAAAGGTCAATGACGGTTATAAACCCCGTCCTGCCGCAACTCTCGCCGCCATGGGAAAAAATATGGTTGCCGCTCCTGCTGTTGTTGCCTCATGGAAAGGGGAAGGGATGAAAGAGGTCACCGGTAAAGGGTATGAATTGAAATTCCACAATGTGGAAGTAAAAGACGGCATTGCCAGATACAATACCAAACGTTCCTGGGCTACTTTGAACGTTCAGCTCAAACATTCTCTGCCGGCAGTAAGCTATGAGCTTGTTGTCAAACCTGCTCCCATTGAACAATGGAAGAACGTTTACGGCAGACATGTGAGAGGCGGAGTTCTTTATCCCCACCGCAACCTTATGCTGGAATATTATCACGGCAGATGGACACTTCTTCTCTTTGAAAGGCTCATCTATGACCGTGTGATGGGCCCGAAAGCCGCTGCGGAGTGGACACACCTCTGTGTAACATTGGAAAAAAACATTGCCAGACTGTTTGTCAATGGCAAAGAGGTGAAACGTGCCGCCGGCCCGATCAAGTCCATAAATGAATTCAGGCCAAAAACTCCTGTAAGCAAGCTCGGACTCAATCTTGGTTCTCTTGCCCATACCTGGCCCATTCCCTATTCTTTCCAGGGGGAAATCAAAGAGTTTACCATTCATGGTAAAGCACTTTCTCCGGAAGAGGTCGCACAGAGAGCTGCGACGGTAAAGAAATAATATCCGTTTGAAATAAACTTCCGGGGCTGCTGCAATATTTCTTACGGCAGCCCTGTTTCTTTTTAAATGGGAAACATCAGTAATACTTTATAAAGTCCTGATACTGTTTATGATACCACCACCGTATTTTCTTTAATCCCATGATAAAAAAGAACCATTGCCGCCCTGTTGGGAACGGCAATGGTTCTGTATTTATATGGAAAGAAGATTATTCGATCTCAAAGGTGAATTCGTTGCGTGCATCTGTCTTCCATGCAAGATGTCTTGTGGAAGGGGAGCTGTAAAAGAGGGGGGAGAATGTGGTAGCCTTGACCGTTTTTCTGTCCGGCATGAATTCCAGCAGCCGCAACCAGCCGTCGCCGCCGTTGCCGCTGAATCCGCCGCCGATGGCCTGGGTATTGAAAACCAGCTGGGCGACCGTTTTACCGGAATCATTTTTATCTGTGGAAAAGCCCACACTTGCTTCCCAGTTATTGGTTTTGCAGACATGACCGCAAACCACAAGGCGGATGTTTTTTGCAGGTTTCACAAGTTTCTGGAAGATGGCTTCTCCGGCATTGCCGCCTTTCTTTGATGCCGGATCTTTTTTGGAAATGGCATAATTTTCTTTCAGGATGCGTTTGCCGTTGGCATACATATAAGAGTGGGTGAGAACGATCCCGATATGATTTTCAAAACAGGGGAGATCTGCTATTTTCTTTGCCCATGCCAGATCGCTGTCTGTGGGGGCAAACTGCAAAGTGATGACCAGAAATTTCCGGTTGTCAGGATGGGGGGCGGTAAATTCATAAGCGGAATTTTCCAATGTTTTCATCCCGAAAGCATTGGAGTTGCATTCAAAAAGCTGACGCCTTGTCAGAGGATTGCGGGAGGTGGGGAAATAGGTGGAAAAATGAGTCCTCCTGTTTTCTGAACTGTGTATGCCGTAATCGTGATTGCCGGTACAGAGAATATAGGGTACTTCCCCGTCCAGGCGTTTCAGAATACGGGAAACTGCCTGCCATTGTTCATCTGCCACAAGGTCGGTTTTTCTGCCGCTTTTCAGGTAGAAATCGCGCTTGGCAACTCTTCCGGTATCATTGAAATATACAAGGTCTCCGGTAAAAAGCACCTGTTGTATTTTCATTTCATCCCTGCGGCGGACGATCCAGGCAAGCATCATATCCAGAATACCCTGATTTTCGATCTGTTTGATATAGGTCTGGATATCCGGAACAACGACCATCGACCAGGACTGTGGATCAGTCAGTGCCGGAGCCCCTCTCTGGGCAGCAGGAACACTTTTTGCGGCAGGTGCTGCGGGTGTTTTTGTTTCTGTTTTGGTTTGTTGTACATTTATTTCTGTTTTTCCTGCGGGAGCTTTTGTTTCTGTTTTTGCCTGGGCATAAATTGTTACTGCCGCAAGGAGAAGGACTGCGGGAAGAATGAGCTTTTTCATAAAGCAACTCCGTTTTTCTGTTTATTTTGTAATGGGACGATAAAACAATATACGGAAAAATGTACTATGGATATAAAGATTTGTCAAGCGGTAAAAGGCTTCTATACCGGTTTTTACCTCTCTTTTTCCTTTAAGGCTTCTTCCGCCATCATAAGAGAAAGCAATAGATAGGAATGATCTTTTCTGGTACTGTAATGTTCCTGAAGGAGTATTTTTATTCCATTTTCATCAAAAAATCCCCTTTTGACCAGATTGCCCTGTAAAAGAGTTTTTTCTGCCGTTTCTTTCCATTCTTTCCGCAGAAATGCTGCAACAGGTACACCGAATCCCCGTTTTTTTCTCCGGGCAAGCCCCCGGGGCATAAGGTCGGAAAAAGCATCACACAATATTCTTTTCCGTACGCCGCCTTTCTCTTTAAATGAATAGGGCAGCTTCATGGCAAAATCCACAACATCATTTTGCAGGAAAGGCGATCTCACATCCAGAAAGGCATTGGTACTTGCCTGTTCCATTTTTACCAGACAGTCATTGGCAAGATAGTTGGCAAAATCGAATTCCGAACACCATTCATTTCTTTCCCGGCTTGTTCCCTGTGTGAGAAGTCCGAAACGGTCAAAGTTTTCCAGTGTGGGAAGAAGTTGTGCTTCCTTGAGAAGCCTGCCTTCGATTCTCTTTTTGTCTTCTTCTTTTACATGGGTTATCATGGAAAAATATCTCTCTTTTCCGCTCATACGCATGGCATGTAAAAAACGTTTTGCTCTTGCCGGAAGTCCTCTTTCGGAACTTTCCGGAAGAAGGGAAAGGAGGAGGAGGGCAAATTTATCCCGCAGGAGGGATGGGAGAAGATCGCAGCAATAAAGATAACGCATGGCAAGATAACGTTCATATCCGCCGAAAAGTTCATCGGCACCGTCACCGCAGAAGGCAATGGAAATATTCTTTTCCTTTGCAAAGGAGCATAACAGACTGGTAGGCAGAAGAGAGGCATCGGCGTAGGGGGAGCCGTGATCTTCAGCAAGTTGGAGCAGTAGGGGCAGTGTATCTGCTCCTACCGGGGAAACAAAATGTTCCATTTTGCCGGAAGCAAGATTTTTTATATGATCGAAATTGATTGCCGCCTGTTCTCTTTCATCGTAAATGGCTTCATCAAAGCCCATGGAAAATGCTTTCAGATTCCCTTTACAAAGTTTTGCACAGATCCCGCCTATGATACAGGAATCCACTCCGCCGGAAAGGAAAATACCTTTTTCCGCTTCCTTTGGTACACAGGAAAGATGTTTTTCCACAGATTTGAACAATAATTCCCGTAAACGATGACACGCTTCAGAATAGGAAAAATTTTCTTTAACGGAAAAGTCTGCCTTCCAGTATTTTTTTGTAACGGAAAAACACCGGTCGGCAAAGGAAATCTCTGCAAAACTTCCCGAAGATAGTTTCCGTACATTCCGGTATATGGTGCCTTCCGGGACATATTGCAGGGAAAGAAAATCCCACAAAGATTGTTCTTCAAGGTTGCCGGGAAAGGAACCATGTTTTTTCAATGCTCCCATACTTCCTGCAAAAACGGTCACTTCCGGCGTACAGAAATAGAAAAGTGCCTTGCTGCCCAGTCGGTCACGGACAAGATAGAGTTTCTTCTTTTTCCTGTCAAAAAGGGCTATGGCAAAACTTCCGGAAAGTTTCTCCCACATTTTTATGCCGTATTCATGGAAAAGACGGGCAAGAAGTTCTTCATCACTGCTGCCGGATAATGTGATACCTCTGGTTGTGAGTAATTCTGCAAGTTCTTTTTTATTCAGTAGGTAGCCGTCAAGAAGAATGGTATAGGGCAATTCTTCCGGCAGCATATTTTTTCTTCCCGGGGGAAAGAGAAAGGAGGCATGGTCGTTTTCATTTGCAGCAATGTATGGCGGAAAGGAAGGAAATGAAGCCTTTTGCAGTAAAGAAGCCATTTCCTGCAAACAGAATTTATCTTTTTCCATTTGCCCGGCTGTAATACAACTATGAACGATCCCGGCAAGAAAACTCATGGTCTTTTTTCCTCCTGTGCCTTATGGGGGATATGCTTTTCCCCTGCACATTTTTTCCTCCATAAACGTACCTTTTCCTCTACAGAAAATACAAAACAATTTTTCAGAAATGTATCCAGAACGATTTTTACGGCAAGGGGGGAGGGGTGAACAAGATCTTCTTTGTAAAAACGGTAATCCCGCAAAGAATCATTGACGATCTCATAGGCGGGAAAGTAGGAAATATTTTCTTTTTCAGGCAGAAGTTCTTCAATGGCACTGCGCAATTTTGCCTTGCCTGCACTGTTTAAAAGTGGTTCGCCCGGGTAATGCCGTACCGGGGAAAGGGTAAAAACGATCTTGCCTTCCTTATTGCATTTACGGATATTTGTCACGATCCTTTCACAGCTTTCTTTACATTCCGTAAAAGAGAGCAGTCTTCTTTCAAAGGTATCCGGCGGCATTTTGTGACAGTTTGCCGCGATTTTCCCTGTTTCCCTGATTTCATAGACTACCGCAGAGGATAAGGTGATAAAGATCCCGTCCGCTTTTTCCAGTGCCGAATGAAAATCTTCCATGATGCTGTTGGCGTTTTGCACTGCGGTTTTTCTGTCGGTACAGGAAAACTTTCCATGATGAAAGTAGGAGTGGTATTTATTTTCATGGAAGAAAAATTCTTCTTCCGTATAAAAATGATTTTCTACGATCCTTTCCAGAGAATCCGCAATGGAAACTGGGTTATACAATATCCCGTTGGGGTTTTCCCGGATCTGCAATCCGGTACCGGCAAGAAGCAGTGTCATTTCTTCTGCAAAACAGGAACCCACGGAAACAAAGGAACATTTTTCATCCCACTTTTTATATTTCCATCTGAAGGGGACTTCCTGAAAACAGCAATGCAGCTCATCTGTAAAACAATACTCTTTTTTCATACGTAAAAACCTCCTGTTTCCCGGCAGAGCCGTTCTTTCAGAAGTGTGAATCTGGGTTCTTTTACGGTATTTCTGACCGCCATGGAAAGAGCCTTTTTGGAACCAACAAGGATCATAAGTTTCTTTGCCCTTGTCATACCTGTATAAAGAAGATTTCTCTGAAGCATCACAAAATGACTTGTGAGAACCGGCATAACGACCGCCGGAAATTCGCTCCCCTGGGATTTGTGTACGGTAATGGCATAAGCGTGGGTAAGTTCCTCTGCCTCCGGGAAAGCATAGTTGATGTTCTGGGAATCAAAGGCAACGGTAAAAGTTTTTTCATCATGCCGTATGGAAGTGATCCTGCCCATATCGCCATTGAAGACTCCCTTATCATAATTATTGGTGATCTGCATAACTTTATCCCCCAGCTTGAAAAGCCGTTCCCCGTGCCGGAAGGCAAGAGTGCTTTTATTGAGTTTTTCCTGTAAGGCGGTATTCATGGAAAGAGTTCCGCAGACCCCTTTATTCATGGGGGTGAGGATCTGTATATCGTTGACCGGATCAAAACCGAATCTTTCCGGGATCCGTTCTGTAACAAGCCGCAGTATGACATCACAGGCCTCCTCCGGTTCCTCTTTGGGGATCCAGTAAAAATCGGAAAGAACGTTTTGACCGGAAGGGGGGGATTGTGTGATACATTCCGGAATAAGTCCGGCATTGACTTCATGGGCGGCAACAATGATCCTGCTGCCTTCCCCCTGACGGAAGATCTTTGTAAGTCTTGTCACAGGGATCGAATTGGAAGAGATAAGATCATTAAGGATATTGCCCGGTCCCACACTGGGGAGCTGGTCGCAGTCCCCCACAAGAACCACAGAAGCCCCTTGGGGAATGGCACGGAAAAAAGCGGTGGCAAGAGGGAGATCCAGCATGGAAGTTTCGTCCAGAATGAAGAGATCGAAGGGAAGGGGATTTTTTCTTCCGTGTACAAATTTTCTTTCGGCGGCATTCCATTTGAGAAGGCGGTGCAGAGTATAACTTGTCATATTGGTCGTCTCACTCATTCTTTTTGCCGCCCTGCCGGTAGGGGCTGCAAGAGCAATACGCAATTTGGCAAGGGTGGCTTTGCGGACGATTTCTGCCACTACGGTAGTTTTCCCCACACCGGGGCCCCCGGTAATGATACATAACGGGGAATTTTCCACCATTTTTACGGCGGAAAGCTGTTCATCGCTGAATTTGGAACCCTGAAGAAAGGGGATACTTTTCAGACGGGTGCCCCAGTAACGGGGAAAGGAGAGCAGGGAGGAGATCAGACGGGGGAGTTCCTGTTCACAGCGGAGCATGGCGGGATCGTAGATCATTTCCCCCTGTTCTCTGCTTGGATCCCGTAGTGCTTTCCCTTCTTCCACAGCAAGACGCAGAGCTTTTGAAGCATCCTCTTCCTCTATTCCCAGAAGTTCCGCAACGGTTTTGAGAAATTCGGAAGAAGGCATACAAACGTGTCCCGCAAGGCGGATCTGCTCCAGCGTATATTTTACTCCGGCAACAAGTCTTTTCTCATCTTTTTTGCCGATCCCGGCTTTTTCTGCGATCCTGTCTGCAAGGATAAAACCTATCCCCTCCACCTGAGAAGCAAGAAGATAGGGATCTGTTTGAAGGATCTCTGCGGAACGGTCGCCGTACAGAGAATAGATTTTGGTAAAATAGGCAGGACTTATTCCCAGAGACTGCATATAAATCTGCAAGGTTCTGCGGTCTTTATTTTCATCCCAGGCTTTTTTTATGGCAGTGATCCGTTTTTTCCCCAGTCCCGGGATTTCTTTGAGGCGGCAGGAGGCATTGTCCAGAATGTGCAGAGTTTCTCTGCCGAAATGATCCACGATAAGTTTTGCATATTTTTCCCCCACACCTTTGATGACGCCGGAGGAGAGATATTTTATGATTCCTTCCGGTGTGGAGGGCAATGTACTTTCAAAATGGGTGACTTTCAATCGTCTCCCATACTCTTTATGGACTTCCCATTTGCCTTTTACAGAAAGACTCTGTCCACTGTGGATGGAATTCAGCGGGCCGCAGATACAGTGTCTTTCCCCCTGAAGATCCCGCAAATAGAGAATGGCAAATGTGCCGTCGGCAGATTCATAAATGACTTTTTCCACATCACCCTGCAAAATGTGTTCCGTAAGAGTGCCGGATCCCTGATCCTGCTGCACTTCTCCGGAATGGAAAAGATCATCGTTTTTCTGGGGAAAAGCCTGTGTCATAAGATAAAAAAAGAAGAACAGACCTTCTGTAAAAAGAAGATCTGTCCTGTAATGGATCAGTGATGGGAGAATACCCGTTCAGGAGCGTGACGCAGTGCCACACCAAGTTCATTGGCACGTTTTACCACATCGGCGTCTTTCAGAGAACCGGAGGGTGCCACGATGGCTTTGATCCCGGCTTTTGCGGCAGTTTCCACGGCATCGTAGAAGGGGAAGAATCCGTCACTGGACATTACTGCCCCTTCCAGAGAGTTTTCCCCGGTATATTTCTGACGGAATTTTTCAATAGCCTGTTCCACAGCACCCACGCGGTCCTGTTCACCGGTACCCACAGCAAGGGTCTGACCGTTTTTCACGATGACTACGCCATTGGAACGCACGCTGATATTGATATACCATGCGGCAAGAAGGTCTGCCATTTCCGCTTCTGTGGGAACGACGGTGGAAGTATGGGCACCGCAAGCCTTGTTTTCACCGGAGGCGGGAGGAAGATCTTCAGCGGAACGCACATTGGTGAGAAGGGGGGCGGCAATGACGAGAGAACCGTCGCAGAGGATCTTCATGGTATTGGCGTCTCCTTCGGGATCGTCACCCACATAACGGGGGATGGAGGCAATGTCGCCGCACTGGAGGATACGGATCTGCTTGTTGAGCTTGTAGGTTTCCTGATCGTTGAAGATTGCAAGAGCTTCTTCTTCAAAATCGGGGGCTACCACACATTCGCAGAAGGTACTCATGATCTCTTTTGCGGTTTCAGCATCCACTTTCACGTTGAAAGCGATCACGCTTCCGAAAGCGGCACGGGCATCGCAGTCTCTGGCTTTTTTGTAAACATCCACAAGACTCTCCCCTTTACGCATGACGGAAGCTCCGCTGGGGTTGACGTGTTTCATTACGGCGCAGGCGGGTTCGTCAAAATATTTCACGATATTGAGGGCTCCGGAAATATCTTCCAGATTGGTCTGGGAGAGACCGTTTTTCCCGCTTTTGAGAGTTTTCATATTGGCGATAGCCCCTTTGGAACCTTCGGGGATATAGAAAGCCGCAGGCTGGTGGGGGTTGGTACCGTAACGCAGGTCATCTGCCTTGATGAATTTTTTCCCGCCGATGATGATCTCGGAGGCAAAATCTCCGGTATTTTTGGTAAGATACGCATTTCTGCCCAATTTTTCAGCCATTTTTACGACTCCTTTTTTGATTTTATGCTTTTTTATGTTAAATTATGTTTTCTGAAGAAACAGAACTTCACCATACAATTTACATTCCCTGTGGCATATTGGCAAATTGTTTGAGTGAAAAAGATGAAAAAAACTGTGAAAAATGCCCTGCTTCATAATAAAACAAGGGCTTTTGAGAAAGGTGAGGCATATTTTGAAAGGATATTTTATCACATTTGAAGGCGCGGAAGGCTGTGGAAAAAGTACCCAGATCCGTTTGCTGGGGGAGGCTTTGGAAAAAGCCGGAAGAGAGGTGACAGTATCCCGTTCCCCGGGAGGAACTGTTGTGGCGGAAAAGATCCGCAGTATCCTTAAAGAGGTGACGCCCGGGGAAGATCTGGAACCGGAAACCGAATTATTACTTTTCGGAGCCTGTCACAGTCAGATGACCGCAAATCTCATCAAACCTGTTCTGGATAAAGGAGGCATCCTTTTAAGCGACCGGTTCTATGATTCCACCATTGCTTATCAGGGATATGCCAGAAATCTGGGCGTGGAGAGTGTGAAATGGATCAATCATTATGCCTGCCGGAACCTGAAGCCGGATCTTACCATCCTTCTGGATATGGATCCGGAAGAGGGAATAAAACGTGCGGCAGAACGGGCTGGGACAAAAGAAAATCTTGCCAATGACCGGTTCGATTCGGAAAAACTTTCCTTCCATCATGCCGTACGCAATGCCTTTCTCCGCCTTGCGGAAGAAGAACCGGAACGGTTTGCTGTTATACCGGCAAATGCCTCAATCGAAGAAGTTCATAACCGTATCCTGGAGGCGGTCCATGTACACCTGGGCATACTTTGAAGAACGTTTTCCCATGGTGATCCACGCTCTGAAAAGGGCGGCGGAAGCGGGGACTCTCGCTCATGCGTATCTGATTGTCAGTACCAATCCTGATTACAGAACGCAATTTCCTCTTCTCCTCTCCTGTCTTGCGGTCTGCGGGAACCGTAATGAGGATGGTTCCCCCTGCTGTAAATGTGAAAACTGTACAAAGATCCTTAATGGATTATATCCGGATTTCCATACCCTTGCCCCTACCTCCAAAGCAAGGGAGATCGTGATCGGCAAGGATACGGATGATATTGATACTTTACGGTGGTTTGAAGCCCAGTTCCATTTAAGTGCCTCCACTTCCTGCGGCTGGAAATTAGGGGTGATACAGGAAGCCGATACTATGAATGAATCCGCCCAGAATGCTTTCCTTAAAACATTGGAAGAGCCCCCGGGAAAATGTTTCTTCCTGCTGACGACAGCAAGGGCTTCCCGGCTTCTGCCTACCATCCGTTCCCGCTGTCAGATCCTGTATCTTACAGATAACTGCTGTGAATATGATTTTCCCCGCTGCGGGGATGTGCCGGGACTTCTTGCCAAACTTGTGGAACCTGTGGAAAAAGAAAAAAGTCTGATGGCAGCCTCTGATACTGCCAATGCCCTTATTGCCATAGCTTCTGCCTTGTATCAGGCGGCGGAAAAAGAGGCGGAAGAGGAGTGGAACCCCCGTCTGGAACAGGCAAAAGAACTGGAAAATGCCGGATTGAAACTTCTGGAAAAACGTCTGGAAGGGGCGACCGGAAGCAAATACAGGAAAAACCGGGAGCAGTTTATGAGTCTTATCCATTCCTGGTGTGCAGTCCTTGCTCTGAAGGCAACCGGGATCCCGCCGGAGATCCTGCCGGATAAAACTCTTGCGGAAAGTATGGGGGATCTCCCGGAAAAGATCGGTGAAAAACGTTCTTTTAAAATACTGGATCATGCCGGTGAACTGCTTGCCGGATTGCGGACAAATGTAAATGATGAACTTGCATTGCGGGTATTCTGCCTGAATGCGGCAGTAAAGACGAGGGATTTGTGAGATGAAAGAGATCCGAAAAGTAAGTATTATCGGCGGTTGCGGTCATGTGGGGATCCCTCTGGGACTTGCCCTTGCCGACCGCGGGTTTACTGTCACCCTTCTGGATGTGAATGAGAAGGCTGTGAGTCTTCTGAAAGAAGGGAAACTGCCCTTTATCGAGGAAGGGGCGGAAGTCCTGCTGCGTAAATATATAAACAAAACTCTTTTTGTTACCATGGATCCCTCCTGCCTCAAAGAACAGCACTGCGTTATTTTTGTTACTGGAACTCCTGTGGATGAACATCTCAATGCAAAAGTCCATGCGGTTCTGGATGTGGTGAAAGAGTATCTTCCTTTTCTTTCGGAAGAACAGCTCATCGTTTTACGCAGCACCCTTTACCCCGGAACGGTGCGGATCGTGGAAAATATGCTTTTACGCAATAATTTCAAGTGCAAACTTGCCTTCTGCCCGGAACGGATATTGCAGGGAAAGGGGATCAAAGAAATTTTTGAACTGCCCCAGCTGGTTTCCGGCTGTTCGGAAGAGGCGGAAAAAGAGGCTTCGATCCTTTTCGGGAAAGTTGCGAAAAAGATCATTCTTCTTTCTCCGGAAGAGGCGGAACTTGCCAAGATCATGACCAACTCCTGGCGGTATCTGGAATTTGCCATTGCCAATCAGTTCTATATGATCGCGGAGGAACACGGGGTGGATTTTTACAAGGTCTATAATGCCATGACGGATGATTACCCCAGAGCCAGACACTTTCCCCGGCCGGGACTTGCCGCAGGACCCTGTCTTTTCAAGGATACCATGCAGCTTGCCTCCTACCATGACAACGGCTTTTTCCTGGGACACAGTGCCATGCTGGTCAATGAGGGATTGCCCAATCTTCTTGTTGCCCAGCTTGCCAAAAAAATGGGCGGGAGTCTGAAAAATAAAAAGATCGCGATCCTGGGGATGACTTTCAAGGCAAATAATGATGATACAAGGGAATCTCTTTCCTTCAAGATCAAAAAACTTCTGGAACAGAAAATGGCGTTTGTTCTGCCTTCTGATCCCTATCTCAAAGATACCCTGCCACTGGAAAAGGCGTTGGAAGAGGCGGAAGGGATCATTATCGGAACTCCCCACAATGCGTATAAAGATCTTTCTCTGAAAGTTCCCTTTGCCGATTGCTGGGGGATCATCTGTAAAGAGTGACAGCCCTTACAGAAAATAAAAAACGCCGGAAAAATACCACTGTATGAAAAACGGGGCTTGTATTTTTATTAAACTATGGTAATTTAAAGAATATTGTTTCCGGGGGTTTCTGCTGAGAAGGGCATCTCGCAAGAACCGGGCGTATTGATTATAAATCTATTACTGCTCCAGGGTGAGCGGAACGGGGTGCCATGAGCGATCATATTCTGCAATTTCAAAACATTACCAAGCGTTTCGGCAGTCAGACTGTCCTTGACGATGTGTCACTTAATGTGGGAACCGGGGAGATCTTTTCCCTTTTAGGACCCAGCGGCTGCGGTAAAACCACCTTATTGCGTATCTGCGGCGGGTTTGATTATCCCGATGCAGGCAGAGTCATCCTTGACGGAAAGGATATTACGGAACTGCCTCCCAACAAACGGGAGATCCGTACGGTATTTCAGAACTATGCACTTTTTCCCCATATGACGGTCTGGGATAATGTGGCTTTCGGTCTGAAAATCGCCGGAGTGGATAAGCATACCATGATGCGGGAAGTGGGCAAATACATTGAAATGGTACAGTTGAGCGGCCATGAAGGGAAAAAGCCCGGTCAGTTGAGCGGCGGTCAGCGTCAGCGTGTCGCCATTGCCCGCGCCCTTGTGAACAAACCCAAGATCCTTCTTCTGGATGAACCTCTTGCCGCACTTGACCTGAAACTGCGTCAGCGGATGCTTATTGAACTGGATACCATCCATGATGAAGTGGGGATCACCTTCCTTTTTGTTACCCATGACCAGCAGGAGGCGATGAGTATCAGCGATCACATTGCGGTCATGCATAACGGCAATGTGGAACAGATCGGTACTCCCGTGGAACTTTATGAAGCACCGAAAAACAGTTTTATTGCCGCCTTTATCGGGGATACCAACTTCTTCGACGGGATCGTGGAAAAGGTGGATGGAGATTACTGTACGCTTATGATCAAGGATTTCCCTGCTCTGAGTGTGTATAATGACAAAAAACTCAAACGGGGGGATAAGGTCAATTTGAGTATCCGTCCGGAAAAATTTATGATCTCTGCCACAAAACCGGAGATCACAGATGCCCACACCAACATCCTTCAGGGGAAAGTGGAGGAGGTCATCTATCTGGGAGCGCATACCCGTTACTGGGTAAGGGTACAGGATTGGCGTATTTCCGTGGTCAAACAGCACTTCAGTTATGCCCTGGATGAGAAAAAGATCCGCTGGGATGATGAAGTATGGCTGAAATTTGAAGGAGATAATGCCTATATGCTTGAACGGTACACGGAAGAAGATGAGAATCTTCTTGCTCTTCCGGACGTATGATCTTCCGTAAAGAGGGAGTGTTCCATGAAAAGGTTCAGAAATCATGTATTGATAACCATGCCGTCTTTTCTCTGGCTGGTCATCTTCTATGCTTTACCGGTCTTCATCGTTTTTCTTCTTGCCTTCAAACCTGTTGACCCTTACGGGGGGATCGGGGACGGCTGGACGCTGACTACATTGCGGAATCTTTCCAACCCCAGTTATCCTGCTATTATCTGGAGGACTGTCTGGCTGGGAGTCGTTTCCACAGCGGTAAGTATCATTATTGCCATTCCCATAGCCTATCATCTGGCGAAAATGAGTTCAAAACTGCGTAATATCGTCCTTATGCTTATTATTGTACCTTTCTGGACAAACTTTCTCATCCGTATTTTTGCGTGGAAGGTTTTTCTCAATCCGGAGGGCTTTTTCCGCAGAAGTCTGGTGTATATCGGGCTTATTCCGGAAGAAACCATGCTTCTTTACAACCAGTGGGCGGTTCTTGCAGTAATGATCTATACCTATCTGCCCTATGCCATCCTGCCCATCTATGCTGCGGCGGAAAAGTTTGATTTTGCTTTGCTGGATGCGGCAAAAGATCTGGGGGCAGGTTCTTTCCAGGCTTTCCGGAAAGTGTTTCTCCCGTCTATTTCCAAGAGTATCGGGGTGGCGGTGATGGTGGTATTGATCCCTGCACTGGGGGCATATCTTATTCCGGATCTGGTGGGGGGACCCACAAGTGAAATGATTGGCGACAAGATCGCTCAGAGTGTATTTACAGAACGGAATCTGCCTCATGCAAGTGCATTGTCTGCCATTCTGATGATTGCAGTATTCCTGCCGCTTCTTCTGATGATGTTTTTCAGAAGAGTATGTAATAACATCAATCCGGAAGCGGAGAAAACAGCTCGTATCGGGGTGAAAAAATGAGAAAATGCAACCGTTCCAGCCGTTTTCCCATGATCGTGACCATTATCACGCTCATTTTCCTGTATGCACCTCTTGTGGTGGTATCCATTGCTTCTTTCAATAACAGTAAATACGGCGGGGCGTGGAGAGGTTTTTCCTTCCGCTGGTATGAAAAACTTTTTACCGATACCGCTATCTGGGAAGCATTGGTCAATACACTTGTTGTGGCTCTTATTGCCACATTTTTCTCCACCCTTCTGGGGACACTTGCCGCCCTTGCCCTGTATAAGGGGAAAGGAAAATTACAGGTCTTTCATTATGCTCTTGTCTATTCGCCGCTTGTGGTGCCGGATATTCTCATGGGGATCAGTCTGCTGCTTCTCTTTGTTACTACCATCGGTATCGGTGCAAAGATCGGTCTTTCCCTTGAACTGGGGATGACTACCATCATTATTGCCCATGTAACATTCTGTTTAAGTTATGTGACTATGGTGGTGCTGGGGCGTCTTCAGGATTTTGACCATTCCCTTATTGAGGCCGCCCAGGATCTGGGAGCCAATGCCCTTCAGATCTTTTTCAAGGTTACGCTTCCCATTATTGCCCCTGCCATTATTGCCGGTGCTTTGTTTGCTTTCACCCTTTCCATTGATGACTTTGTTATCACTTTCTTTGTGAAGGGGGCGGGAGATACCACTCTACCCATTTATATCCAAAGTGCTATGCGGCGGGGTACACCCGCTGTTATCAACGCCTTGTCTGTGGTCTTTCTGATCCTGACATTTATTTTAGTATTCACAAGTCAAAAACTGCTGGAGAAAAAGAAATGAAAAAACTCTTTTCCGCCGTCGTTCTCGCCCTTGCCGCTGTGTTGCTTTCTTCCTGCGGCAAACCCAAAGAAGTGCTTACCATTTACAACTGGGGGGATTATATTTCTCCGGAAGTGGTGAAAAAGTTTGAAAAAGAATTCAACTGCAAAGTGAAACTGGATGTATTTGACTCCAATGAAGCCATGTATGCCAAGCTGAAAGCCGGGGCAAAGGGATATGATATCGTTGTACCTTCCTCCTACATGGCGGAACTGATGCAGAAACAGAATATGCTTGCAGCACTGGATCACAAACTTCTCCCCAATGTGACAAAGTATGTGGATAAGAGTTATACCAAACTTTCTCTGGATAAGGAACTCAAATATACAGTCCCTTATTTTGCCAGTTTTACCGGTATCGGGTACAATACAAAGAAGGTAAAAGATTTTAAACCTACCTGGCACATGTTTGAAAGAGCAGACCTCAAAGGCCGCTGCTCCCTGCTCAACGATCTGCGTGAAGTCATCGGTATCGGACTTCTTATGACTGGACACGACATGAATTCCACCAATCAGAAAGATCTGGATGACGCTGTCAAACAGGTTCTTGTCTGGAAGAAAAATATTGCCAAATTTGAAGTGGATGATGCCAAACGCGCCCTTGCCGCCGGTGAATTTGTGATGATCCAGACTTACAGCGGGGATATGCTTCAGGTTTCTTCTGAAAATAAAGACATTGCCTTTGTTATCCCCAAAGAAGGTTCCTCTTTCACCTTTGATACCTTTGCCATCCTCAAAGATGCCCCCAATGCGGCTCTTGCCCACAAATTCATCAACTTTATCTACCGGCCCGACATCTGTGCGGCAAACATGAATGAGATCATGTATGTAACTCCCCACACGGAAGCGGTAAAACTGGTGAATGAAGATCTCCGCAAGAATCCTGCGTTCCTTATTCCTGAAGATGTAAGAGCCAAATGCCAGCCCCAGAAAGATCTTGGTGCTGAAAACAGTAAATATGTGAAAGCATGGGAACTTATCCGTCAGAAATAAGATTTTCCATTCTGTAATACCATAAAAAATCCCGGTCGGTTTTTCAATGTGCCGACCGGGATTTTTTTATCTTTTTCTGTTGCTGAAAGGAAACTTATTCCTCAAAAACCAAAAGGGAGTAACCGTCAAATCTGGGAACAGTCACCTGGCAGTAGCCTTCTTTGATCTCAAAGGGAAGTTCCTTTTGTGCGGGGGCAAGATAGACTTTGCTGATCTTTTTCCCGTCTGTTTTCAGAGAGATTTTTGCATCAAGAACGGTGATGCGGTCTTCGGCAATGATGGCATTGCAGCGTTTTTCCGGGCAGTAGGCAAGAAGATGTACCATACGGTAAGAATCTTTCTGCTGAACGAATGCTCTGGAGAAACTGGGCATATTTTCTGTTTTCAGAAGAGGTGCCGGATGCAGTTCTTCCATGATATTGCGTATGATATTGCGCAGTTCTCTGGGGGCTTTTGCTCCGTACCCGGCAAAAATATTTCCGGAAATGTAAACGACTTTCCCTTTCTGTACGATGAAAGGATCTTCTGTAGGTCCTTCAGGCGGCAGATAGAAATTTCCTCTCAAACCGTCCCATTCGCCGTTGACATAGGTTTTTACGCAATACATTTGAATATTTGCTCCTTCAGAAACTTCCACCTGTGCGCCGGAAGCGTAAAGAGAGAGGAACATATCGGGCAGATCCTTTGCAAATTTTCCGGCAGGAGCAAAATAGAGGGGATCATAGGGGATGTTGCCCACATATTTTACGGGCCAGTCTTTCACGGGGAAATCTTTTCCGTCTTTCAGCATAGTGGAGGAGCCGGAAGCAATGACGGAACCGCCTTTGGCAATATGTTTTTCCAGTTTTTCCACCATGGAGGGAGTGAATACTGCATTATCAGGGATGACGAGAAGTGCGTATTTATCCCAGGAAACAAAGTCGGTTACAAGATCAAACTGTACTTTCAGCTCATCCAGCATTCTTACGGCTGCGGCAACGGAACCAAGAGGTGTTGCCGGGTAATAGTGGCGGTCATAACGGGGATAGACGATCGCCACATCGGTTTCATTTTCTGCGTGCAGACTCCATTTGTCATACTGCCGGACATTGTCATATACTTCCCGGATACGGTCGAATACAGGAAGATCCAGATCTCCTCTGGGGTGATAGTGTCCTCCGATATCCGGTCTCTGACCGTTTGCCACACCGTAGAACATATCATATTCCAGAGCTTCTGCTGTCCGCAGACCTCCGAAATCGCCCCAGGCATTGAATCTGCCTGTCATATTGAGAACGCTTTTATCTTTTCCTGCAATGGTACGCATATAGTGGGAGCAGGTGGGAAGGCAGTCATAACCCCAGCCGCCGGTGGGCAGACATTCACATTCCAGATGACTTTCCAGATCGGTAACTTCTTCAAAGGGACGTCCGTTGAAGAAGAAAAGGGAATCGGGTTTAACTTTCCGGATCTCTTCTGTAAGCATACGGCACATCCTGTCGCAGGAAAAATGGCTGAAAGCCCTGACCTGATCCCGGTCGTTCCAGTCATAACCTTTTTCCTTCATCTCTGCAACGCACTGGGGACATACACAGTCGGAAGCTCCCAGACAGTCAAAGAAAAAACCGTCAAAATCATAGTTTTGAGCCAATTCCACCGCCATATCCCGCAAATGACCGCCGAAACGGTTGTAGCATACCTGATGATAGAAGGGATTTCTCTTGTTTTTTTCCCGGATGGCGGGATCCATGGGAACATCGCTCCACTGGGGATTGGCAAGAGTTTCCTCTTCGCTCAAGTGTCCGTTGAAATAAAGGCTCAAACGGATCCCTTTGCGTTTGCAGGAGTCGCAGAGTTTTCCGATAAGGTCATAAGTAAGAGAGGGGTGGCGTTTACCGATTTTTGTATTATAATAGGCATTGCCCTGATTACAGCGGGCATGGAATGTAAGGAAATCCACACCGCAGGATTTCACCTGATCGGTAAAGGCTTCCACATCGAAATTTTTGCCCACATCCGGATTGGTTGCCAGGGTGTGGAAATCGTAAAAAAGCGCATAATCAAATTTTGCCATAATCATTTCCTTTTTTGCTGGTTGATTTTTTATGGTTCAGCTAATATAATGCACGAAATTTTCTTTACAAGCAACTTATGCTTTTTTATAAAGAAAAACTTGAAATTTTCAATAGGGAAAATATATTAAAATGATGATATATCCAGAGAAGAGGTGCTTTTATATGCGGATCATGTTTGTTATAACTCAATTATCTCCGGCGGGAGCGGAAAAGATCGTTTCTGTTCTTGCCTGTTCTTATCAGGCACAGGCAGAAGAGTGTCTTGTTCTTTCTCTTATGCCGCCGCCGGAAAAAGGCTTTACTTCTGTTGTGGAAAAACTGGAAAAGTCCGGTGTCAAGGTACGTTTCCTTTATGGAAAAAGTTCTCCTGCAAGTTTTCTTCCGCTTATTTTTAAGATCCGTAAGGCTGTAAAAGAGTTTGTTCCTGATGTGATCCATGCCCATTTGATCCACCCTTCCTTATTGTGCCGTTTTGCCTGTCTGTTTAATAAAATACCTCTTGTGAATACTGTACATATTGCCGAAAGACGGAAAGGGAAAAAGTTATTCTTTCTTATGGATCAACTTACTGCATTCCGGTGTGATGTCTATACTGCCGTATCGGAGGCGGCAGGACGTTTTCAGGAGGAAAAATGCCACTTCAGGAATGGAAGACTTCTTGTTCTTCCCAATGGTTCTGATGCGGTCATTCCGGCAGATGCTTCTATTGTGGAAAAGATGAAACAGGAATGGAATTTAGCCTCCTGTGATTTTATTGCCGGAGCTGCTGGCAGACTGGATTATCAGAAAGGGTATGATCTATTTCTGGAAAGTATTCCTTTGATTGCTGAAAAACTTCCGCAGGATAAAAAGTATGGTTTTCTTTTTATGGGGGAAGGTCCATACGGGGAACTTTTACGGAAAAAGGCGGAGGAACTGAATAAAAAATATAAAAATATCCGTATCGTTTTTCCCGGATTCCGGAAAGATGCTTCTTCCCTTCTTGTGATGCTGGATCTTTTTCTTATGCCGTCCCGGTATGAGGGATATGGATTGGCGTTGGCGGAGGCGTTTTCATTGGGAATACCTGCTTTAAGTTCAAAGGCGGATTCCCTGCCGGAGGTATGTGAACATTTTTCCGGACATTTTCTTTATTGCGATCCGGAGAATGCTGAAGAAACTTCTGAAAAGTTTTTACAGGCAATGAGGCTTACCGGATTTGAAGGTAAAATCATCTGTTCCTGTGAGGAAATGTGCAATAATTACATGAAATTATATAAGAGTTTAACAGAAAAAGGAGGCAGAAATGTATAAAAGTGAACTGGATACCCCTTCTCTTATTCTTGATTGGGAACTTTTTGAAAGAAATCTTATTCTCATGCGGGATTTTGCCGCCTCCCGCAATAAAAAACTGCGGCCCCACGCTAAAACACATAAATGCCCGCAGATCGCCAAGATCCAGCTGGAAACCGGCAACTGTGCCGGGATCTGTGCTGCCAAACTATCTGAAGCGGAAGCTCTTGCCAATGCCGGGATCAATGATATTCTTATTACTTCCCCTGTGTCCGCTCCCTGGAAGATAAAGAAACTGGGCTTGCTGAATAAAAAAATCTCTTCCTTGAAAGTTGTTGCCGACAGCCGGGAACAGCTTGAACTTCTGGCAAAGGAGGGTTCCGCAGAAAATCCCCTGCACATCCTTATTGATGTGGATCCGGAAATGGGAAGAACGGGGGTTTCTTATGAAGAAGCACCGGCATTGGGACGTTTTGCCGCCTCTTTCCCCACACTTGTCCTTGACGGTGTGCAGTGTTATGCAGGCCACCTTCAGCATATCGTTTCTTATGAAGAGCGGTCAAAAGAATGTACCCGCCTTATGAAAAAAGGTGCGGAAGTATTCCATATCCTGAAAAAAGAGTTTCCTTCCTGCGTGATCTATACAGGCGGCGGAACCGGTACTTCCCCTGCGGATGTATTGATTGACGAGCTTACCGATATCCAGGTGGGATCGTACTGTATGATGGATTCAGAATATCTTGCTGTGGAACATGGGGGGCCTTTCTATTTTCCGGCATTAAAGATTTTGACAAGTGTGATTTCCGCCCATAAAAGCGGGGAAGCCACCCTTGATGCGGGAACCAAGTCCATTTATGTGACACCGGGCGCACCGCCGCAAGTGATCCGGGAGGGAAAAATCTGTAATAAATTTACCTATTCCTGGGATTACGGAGATGAACACGGTCACTTGTTTTTTCCGGAAAACATCAAATTATCTGCCGGGGATGTTCTGGAAATGACCGTTTCCCATTGTGACCCCACTATCAACCTTTTTGATAAACTTTATATTGTAAAAGGTAATGAAGTTGTGGATTGCTTTGATATTGCTTTAAGAGGCTGCAACCGGTAAAAAAAAACGGGGAAAAGTGGCTGTAAAACCTATAGATTTTTTCAGCCACCTTTTACTCCGCATTTTCTGTAAAACTTTGATATATTTTTCTGTATTATCATTCTCTGAACAGCATGATTGCCAGTAAAATAAAAATTACTCCGACAATAGCTCCATAGCCGGTAAAAAGCAATATAACGCCCATTACAAGAAATAATAAGGCTTTGGCTTTTGATGGTAAGCCCATAAGAGGATTATTGTCCATTTCAGTATCCCCGTTGCAGCATTTCTCTTATTGCTTCATCGTCTTTTACTTTGAGTTTCAACATTTTCAGAGCATTGACGTCATGATTGCGTGCCAGACGGATCAATTCAGAATTACTTTTCTTGGAATAGATTTTATAAGTACCTTCCGGAATACCCAGACGCATAAAAGAATTGCCTAAATCTTCCCAGAACCCCATGACAGACCTCCATTTTTAAAGATTGGGAATATTTTTCTTTGCTTTGTTCATCGCATTGCTTAATTTCTGGCAATCTTTGCAAATGGAATTGTGATTGTCACTCTTTGTGACATTGTGGTAAAACTCAGACAGGGCTTTTTCTCTTCCGCAGGAAGAGCATCTTTTCTTGGTGGGGGCTGGCATTTTTTTGTTCCTTTTCATGAATGGTTGATATTTTTCCGCTGTAAATCAGCAAGAAAAGGAACAAAAACCGGAACGTCCCTTATATCATGTTCCGGGCTCCGCCAAGAGCCTGCCTTCTGAATACGAAAGAACGTCCGGAAAGATGTGAAGACACAATCCTACCGGATACATTTCTGCATTTCAGAAGGCAAATATAGTTTTTCATTTGGCGGATTCGGAACATATTTGCTGAAATATAACGGTTTTCAATTAGCCACTGCCATTTCTGACAGCACTGAAAATATATCACGGATTCTATAAAATACAAATTAAAAATATGTTATTAAATAAAAAAATACGGCTGTTTCTTAAAATAATAATGAACCTGTGCATCAAATTTCCTGTATAAAAATATATCAATAGCAGTCCCGCAGGGATGCCGGAACCCCGGGCTTGGCACTCACGCTCCGCCGGGGCTTTTGATATATCCGGTACAAATGAATAAAAGCTGCTTTACAGATTATTTTTACCGGAACCCGATTCTCTTATGAGATATTTGAGAGCTCCGGACAGAAAAAAACGGGGCCGCTGCACTTTTGCAACAGCCCCATTATCTTCTATATATAAAACTCTTTACTTCTGTCTGGTAAAGACTGTAAGATCCTGCTGAACTTTGATCAGGTCTTTACCGTATTCTTTATAGAAGGGCTTTACGTCAGGTAGTTCCCTGTCATCGGTGTCTGTAATTACCTGTGCCGCAACGGAATGGGCATCCAGCGGGATCAGGGATTTATATTTTGTCCCTGCAAAAAATACTCTGTCCCAGTCTGCAATAAGGGAATATCTGCGTACGGGTTTTTCCGGGGAAAGAAGATCAAAACCGCAGGAATAATCGCTGGAAGGATTGCTTACCCCGAAGAATTTTGCAAGAATGGGAACAATATCCATGTGACTGCTCATTTTGTCATAGGTTCCGGGGGTGATACCGGGATAATACAGAATGAAAGTAGTCTTTGTCTGCTCATTATTGAAGGCGGAAGAGTGACCCAGACGGCCCTTTTCATAATATTCCTCCCCGTGGTCGCCGGCAACAACTACAATGGTGTTTTTCAGAAGATCCTTCTTCTCCAGAAGATCAAAAACCTGTCCCAGACACATATCCAGATGCCGTGCGGAATTGGCGGCCCTGCGGAAAATGGCAGGGGCATCTTTGGCAGTTGTCTGTACGATATTGAAGGATTCCAGATAATCTTTATAGAGTGTTGCCTCTTCCGGGAACGCATAGGGGTGGTGGGTGGATTCAAAGAACATGAAACGCATAAAGGGTTTTCCTGTGGAGGCAGCTTCTTCAATCGACTGGAGAAGAAGTTTCAGATTTCTCTGATCCCGTTCAAAGGTGGCGCCTTTGGAATCACTGTGGAGCTTGTCGGAAGGAACGGCAAAAAAGATGGTCTGATCAAATTCCGGATAGGAAAATTTACTGGAGGTGATACAATGGAAACTGTAATCATCTTCCTTCAGCCAATCAATGAAAAGAGGTCCTTTTCTTGCGGCAAGGAAGGAGTGCCAGTAGGAGCCGGGGATACTGTAGAACATGGAGAACATCCCCTGTCTTGTTACATTGCCACCGGAAAAATGGTTTTTGAATGTGATCCCTTTTGCGGCAAATTTTGCCGTTTGGGGCATGATCTCTTCTGAATAAAGTCTTGCTGCCCAGGATTCACAGGCAAGCCATACGATATTGTATTTTTTATTTTTGCTCTGATCCCTTTTGATAGGGTTCTGCGGATAGTTTCCGATATGGTTTTTGGAGGCAAGTTTCAATATAACAGCTTCTCTTGAAGGCTTCTTTACTCCCAGGGATTTAAAGAAACTTCCCGCTGTGGCAGGGATGAAAAAGGGAATACTTTTGGATGCCATAAGGGGGGCGGGATTCATGGTGTAATGAGAGTAGGCATAGGAAAGAATACTTGTTGCAAGGAGAAGGCCGCATACAACAGGGGGGATGATATAATAGAAGGGGGATTTGATTTTCAGGAAGGAAAGTTTTTCAAAGCGGAAGAAACTGAAAATAAGTCCCGCATGGAAAAGAACAAGAAGGAGTAATCCTGCTGCAAGGGAGAAAATCTCATAGGGACTCAAACCCATTCCTTCAAAGCCGCCGGGAGTGGTGAAAATATTCAGCACATGGAAATTGAAGTGGTAGCCGTACCGGAAATACAATCCAGCATCGGAAAGCAGGAAAAGGTGCATGGGAAATACTGTAATAAACATAATGATTCCGGTGATCCAGGCTCTTTTTGTCCATGAAATCATTTTCCGTGTGAAAAATATGCTTCCTGCGGAAAGCAGTATGGAAGGCAGAAGTTCCAGAAAGGGATAGACAAAAATGGAAGGGATCAGAACAAGAAGCGTGGGAAGGGAGAAGTCGGATTGTTTCAGAAGAAAAAGCAGGGAGCTTGCAATATAAAGAACGAACACAGTGAGAAAGTAGGAAGGAAGAAAAGCAAAATCTTTTTTCATAATTTACCTTTTTTTGATGAAAGTTCATGTTTAAAATATCCGCACATTAATCTACTTGTATTTATGCGTTAATTCAAGTTCGGAAAAACATTTTTTTTATGGATTTGTGCTTATTGATGATTTTTTGTTTATCAATCAACTCTTTATTTTTCAATCGCATATCCGGCGGGAAAAGTACTTGCATTTTTCTTTTTCCCTGCTATATTTAGAGAAACCGGACGTTTGCAATATATAAATAAAAAGGGGGATTTATTTATGACTGTCACACTTCTTGTTACTGTTATTGCCGCAATCATTATCATTACTGCTGTATGGAAGATACATCCTCTTCCTGTTCTGCTTCTTGGTGGATTCCTTTTCGGGGTCTGCAATGATTACGGATTCCTGGAAACTCTCAACCTTATTTCCGCCGGATTCGGCAATACCATAAAAAGCATTGGTCTTGTGATCATCGCCGGGACGGTCATCGGGGTATTTATGGAACAGCGGGGGGCTTTGAAAGTTATTGCACAAAAGATCATAAAACTTACCGGGGAAAAACATACTCCTCTTGCCATGAGTATTATCGGGTATGTGGTTTCCATCTGTATTTTCTGTGATTCCGCCTTTATCATTCTTATCGGATTATGGAAAAAGATCGGAAAAATGGCATTTCTTCCCCTTGCTGTGGGGGCGACAGCATTGAGTATGGGATTATTTGCCTCTCATTGTTTTATTCCCCCCACACCGGGACCTCTTGCTGCAATGTCCATACTTGGAGCTGATTTCGGTCAGGTGCTTCTTTTTGGTTCCATTGCCGCTCTTGCAGCAACTGCTGCCGGATACTTTTACTCCCTTTATGCCGGAAAGGATGAAGTATTGGAAGAGGGGGAATTATCTGCAGAAAAAACGGAAAAGGAGATCTCTTTCCAATACCATTGGAGTATAGCATTTCTTCCCATTGTGATCCCGCTTGTCCTTATCGGAGCAAACTCTTTTACAGGGATATTCAAAGAAAGTTTGCCGCCTGTTTTCGTTAAATTCATGGCTTGTGCCGGACACCCGGTCACAGCCCTGACTGTCGGGGCATTTTTTGCTGTTTTTCTTATCGGAAAATGTAAAAAGAAAGAATTTTCTGTGGAAGGACTTATGGGAAAAGCCGTACTGGATGCTGCCAATATTCTTGTCATTACGGCTGCCGGAGGAGCCTTCGGCGAGGTCTTGAAAAAGGTGGATTTTGCCTCCTTTCTTCCGGAAAAGATCGGAAATATGGGGGTACTTGCCCTGCTTTTCCCCCTTGTTTTTGCTTCTGTACTGAAAATAGCACAAGGCTCCTCCACACTTGCCATTCTTACAGCGGCAAGTGTAACTGCCCCCATGCTGGAAACTCTGGGATTGAGTTCCCCTGTTATGCGGGCATTGGCATGTTGTGCAGTATGCTGCGGCGGGATGATCGTTTCCCATACCAATGACAGTTTCTTCTGGGTGGTGACACGATTTTCCGGTATGAGTGTGCGGCAGGGGTTGAAATTACAGACATTGGGAACGCTTGTTTCCGGTACAGCAGCGGCAGCAGTGATCCTGCTTCTGGCATTTGTCCTGTAAAAAATCGGAGTGAAATATGGCGACCGAAGAAAAAAATATCCTTTATATTTTTAATGGCGATTGTGCTTTTGAGGCATGGAAAAAGAGCGTGGACGCGGAAGGCGGAAATTTTCTTGTCTGGCGGGAAAATTATCTGGAAGGACCGCTCCCGGCAAATGTTTCTCTGGAAGAATTTGAAAAGAACCGGGCGGCATTGATCCATACCTGGGTTCCGGAATATTCCTGTGAAAGATTGTATAATTACCTTCTTTCCATGGATAAAAAACTTCTTTCTCTTACGGAAAAAGATGTCGTGGTACTGTATTTTGACTGCTGTATGTATGATATCGTGATGCTTTGCCGGATATTTTCCCTTTTACGGGGGACAAAAGCAGAGGTGCGTTTATTCTGTGAAGATGCGGTTTTGGGCATGGAAAAAGAACTTTATCAAAGGGATATTGCTTCATTAAGGAAACTTTCTCTGGAAGATATTTCTTTATATGCTTCTGCGTGGGATGCCATTTTACATGGGACGGAAGCGGTGGAAAAATTCAATCTTTCGGCAAAGGCGGAAAAAGAACCTTTGCTCAGAGAAGCATTGCTCCGTTACGGGGAAGATCATCCTTCTGACGGGAGTATGGGAAAAAGTGAAAGACGGCTCTGTTCCATTATCAAAAGCGGTATTCAGGAATTTTCCGCTGTTTTTAACAGTTTCAATGCACAGGAGAAACATCCTTTTATGGGGGACAGTATGTGTATGCGTATTCTGGATGCTCTTGCAGAGGCGGGAAAACTTGAAAAAACGGTAAAAGGGAGCAGTATCTTTTATCGGCTTGCTGATGCCTGAATAAAAAAAATGCAGGAATAATATATGAATCATAAAACCATGTGTATTATACTCAGGAAGATCCCTTTCCGGGAAAAAAGCCTTATTGTGAATACCTTCACAAAAGATTGCGGCAGGATCGACCTTATGTTGAAAGGTTCCAGAAGTATTTCTGCAAAATCTTTTCCCTCTGCGGAATTATTCCGTGTGTTTTCCCTGGAATTTATACAGAAAGAGAATACAGGAAATTCTTCAGATATTTTTAATGCAAAAGTTATGGAATATGCGGCAAATTTTGATGAAATAGCTTTCCGTACACAAAATTATCTTTCCATGTGTGAGTATGCTTCCTTTCTCCTGAAACATACGGCTCCTTTTCTTGTCCTTCCGGAAACTTTTGATTCTCTTCTTGTGCTGCTGGAACGGATGACCCGGAAAGAGGATTGCTCTTTTGATATGACCGCTTCCAAACTTGTTTTTCTTGAAGAGTCCGGGCTTCTTCCGGAAGATGCGGGAAAAAGTGTGGAAAACAATGCTTTGCTTCAGGAGATCCTTGCTTATGCTCTGGACAGCAGCAGGGAGAAACCCCTTATGACTCCCCAATATGAAAAAAGACTTACGGAATGGGTGAAGGCTCTCTGCCGGTATCACGGACTGGTATAAGATTTTAATAAAAGACCCATTCCAGATATTCCTGGGTTTCTTCCTTTGCTCCGGAGATCTCCAATGCTCCGAAAGAAGCGGTCAGACGTTTGGAAGGACGGCGGCTTCCCGGGGCAGGTTCAATAACTACCGTATAATAATCACTCCCCCGCCAGGACATTTTCTGCTGCAATTTTGCCGGAAGTCCCACATCCAGTTCATCGGACATTTTGATGCGTTTTTTCCGTAATTTTTCCCTTGCCTCCAGTACAGAAGAAAGCTCATCATCCTCCAGATCCGCCAGAAGCCGTATCATTTCAGGGGAGGCGGAAAAGAAACTTGGCGTACCATTGAGAACAACTGTCCCCTCCGGCGGGATCAATCTTACACTGGTAAGTCTTCCTGATTTATCCGGCGGGATAAGGGAGGTGAAATCTTTGATGTAATAGAGTTCCTCCCTGTACTGCATAGCTCCGTTACGGGGCAGGGGATTCATATTTTCCGATTCATAATCCTCTTTTTCCATTCCTTCCGCAGAATCTGTCCCTACTGCCGCCGAGGTTGTGGGGGTATCGTTGCTGTCGGTATAATCGGCAATTCTGGCAATAATATCATTGACCATATCCACAATATCCTGTTCCGTATCCGGATCAGACGCAAAATTCCGCAGGGAATTCCTGTACTGGGATGAGGAAAGGTCCCAACCGGAAATTGCATCATAGACCATTACATTTACCTTGTCCCCGTAATAATCCACTTCGTGGATCACTCCATCCTGAAGGAATCTTTCATAATCCATTTCCTCATAATCCACTTCCCCCAGAACTTCCTGCGTCCGGTTCTGATCCCTGTCCGCGGCGATAAGGAAACTTACCCGGTTCATGACCCCTTCATTGATATAAAAAGACTTCTGGATACTTACATGTGCCGCCATATCCATTGTACTTACAAGCGTCATTCCGGCAACAGCCGCCGCTAGCATCCCCCCGAGAAAAACAAGACAAAGCACCGCAACAAGGGCAGAACCTTTTTCCGCGGAGTATTTTCTCCTGTTCCGTAGAAGTTTCCGGATATTTTTTCTGTAAAAAAGCATCATGCAAAAACTTTTCCTGTGTTATAATGATGGCATCCTGCGATACCCCAGTGTACTGTATTTGCTTGTTCCCGCCGCACGGCGCAACCACTGTTCTTTTCTGCCGTTTTTCCATGTGACTGTCATCTGTACTGCCAGCGGGATCGCCTCATGTTCTTCTTCATCCCACTCTTCCAGGAATTCCATACCTTCATCCTGTTCCTCATTTTTTTCTGCATAAAGGAAACTTACGCTTTCCACATTGTTGCATAGGACTTCTTTTGTCGTCTGGAAAGTGCCTTCCTCCTCCCAGGGGAGAAAGGGGTAGGGCGTATATTCTGCAATGAGTTCCTCATTTTCCACATATAATTTAATAAAGATGATCCCTCCCTTATCTCCTGCATGACTTCTCCGCAGAGCGGTAAAGAGCATGGAATCACTTTTCCCCTCAAAAACAAATTTCTGTTTGTTATTGTCTTCTTCGTCCTTCCATTTGAAAGGGATCATATTGCGGAAATAGTTATCCGCAATACGGTCGATCGCCTGTGCAGACTTCAGGAACGCTGTTACTCTTCCTGTTCTTGCCCAGGTATTGTAAAAACTCATGGAGGCAGTCCCTATGATGAGGGCAACAAAGATCATTACCGCCATGGCGGCGATCATTTCCACAAGCGTGAAAAATCTTTTTTCTGCAAACGTTTTTTTATCAGTTTTCATCGAAAGAACTTTCTGAATCGTAACTCAAACGGTCGATCCTCAAGGTATCCACAACTTCATTTTCCGGCAGTTTGCGTAATTGCAGAGTCAGACATTTCAACGGGACCTGCCCCATAAGGTCACTCAACTCTTCCGGAAGATCCTCCACATCCTCTATGCTTACATCCACCTGATGGTCCCTGTAGGGAAAAATAAATTCCGGAATATCCGGCGGATCATCCCCCTGCATGAGATAATATTCCGCCGCCTGGGAAAGAATGTGCATCCTCTCCCATTTTTCATAACTTTTACTCAATCTTTTCTGGGACTGGGTCATCAGTTCCAGGATCCCTGTAAGACTGATGGCAAGGATGGCAAGGGCGATCACTACCTCTATCAGAGTAAAAATATTTTTTTTGAAAATTTTCATTCCTCCTCCTTTACCGTGATCAGCAGTCCTGTAAGGGGGGATATATCGTAAGTAAGAGAAAGGGCTTTACATTCCAGTTTGAATCTGCGGATGCCGGATGCCCCTCCGTCGGGAAAGAACCGGAAAACTTCATACATATTATCTTCCGGAGCGTCCTCCGCTGCAAAATTTTCTTCATTGATCTGTGTATTTTCCGGCAGCTTCCATTTTATGACAGAAGGCGGATCCGGCATAGGTTCATCTTCATCGGTAAGCTCCTGCCTTTTTCTTTCCTCTGCGGCAAGCTCTTCCTCCGTAAGACTTCTTTTTGTGATGAATTCTTTTGTTACAGGGGAAAAACATACAATGATATCCTCACCGTGTTCCTGTGCCTGGAATCTTGCCCTTGCACAGAATGTTTCAAAGCCCGTGGACGCTCTTTCCAGCTGTCTTGCCGCAGAATCCCCTCTGAAGGCGGCAACAGCGAACCCCAGGGATATCACGATAATGGCAAGAACGACCACCAGTTCAATAAGTGTAAACTTTTTCCGTACAGAACATGCGGCAGCTCTTTTCCCGGGAAAGGAAAACATACTGCGGGAAGGAGAAAATTTTTTTCCCTTATCCATAGTATCCATCCTTTCCCCTGTTTTTCCTGTTCAGAAAAAACAGAAATACCGTATTGCATTACTCTTTTTCAGCGGAATTGTCCCAGCTGGTGATGTCCGCATTTTCCCCGGTACCGCCTGCCTGACCGTCTGCACCATAGCTCATAAGGTCATAGTCACCGTTTTCCCCGGGACAGGTATAGACAAAATCATTTCCCCAGGGATCTTTGGGAATACGCTGGATGTAGGGACCATCCCATTTTTCATTCTGTTCGTCTTTATTGACCAGATTTTCCAGAGATTCCGGGAAACTTCCGATATCCAGTTTATAACCGGTAATGGCATCCTGTAAAAGTTTCAGCTGGGTACGGGCTGCCCCCACATTGGCTTTTTTCACATAACTTAAATACATGGGGGTGGCAATAGATGCAAGGGTCACCAGAATGATGATGACCACCACAACTTCGATCAGGGTGAAATTCTTTCTCCTGATTGCTTTTTTCATTCTTTTCATTTCCTTGACGTTCATTTTCATAAGTTGGGCCCTCCTTGACCTATTGAATTTATTTCCATCATAGCGATAAATATCGATACAACAACGATCAGCACGATCACAGCAAGAAAAATGATGACGAAAGGTTCAAAAAGACTCAATAATCTTTTGATCTTCTGTCTGGTATCATTTTCCAGTCTTGCGGCAATACCATCCATCATCTCCCCTACAGTACCGGATTCCTCCCCTACACGCAGCATGGGGATCGTTCCCGGAGGAAGATAGGTATTTCCGGAAAGAGCCGCAGAAAGTTTTTCTCCGCTTTTGAGTTTTTTGTCCACATGGGAAAAGGATGCGGAAATGATGGGGTTGCGGATGATCTTCCCTGCAATACGGACGGTTTTTATGATCTCCACATGATTGCCGATAAGAATGGCAAGTGTCCGCAGATAACGGCACATTTCCAGATCGGAGATCAATCTGCCGAATACAGGTATTTTCAGCACAAAGGAACTTGTTTTATGCTGGAGATTTTCTTTTCCGTAACTTTTTTCCAGAATTTTCCATGTGCCGAAGATAAGAAGCGGTACAAGCCACCACGCATAGGAGGCAAAGGAACTTACCCCCATGAGAAATTCCATGGAAGGAGGCATACTTCTTCCCATATCATGAAAGATTTTTGCAAACCGGGGGACAAATACGGTAAAAAGCAGAACGGAAACGATAAGTGTCACCCCCAGAATGGCAAGAGGATAAATGGAACTGGAGACGATAAAATCCTTCAGCTCTTTGGATTCCCCCATGAATTTATACAACTGCCGCACAGATTCCGGCAGACAGCCGGATTCCTCTCCGCTTTCAATAAGATTGGCATAGTAGGAGGGGAAAAGATTTCCGTGGGAACGTACCAGAAAAGAAAAGGTCTTTCCTTCATGCAGACCTCTGCGGAGAGAGTTGACAAAATCCTTCTGTTCCGGTTCCGCCGCACCTTCCGCAATGATCCCCAACGCCCGTTCCAGAGGAATATAGGCATCCAGAAGGGGGGCAAGCTGGCGGGTGAAATCATACGTATCCACTTTGCTGCGTTTGAGGGAAAAGGAACTGCTTTTTATTGAACTTACCTCCCCGTAGGATTCAATAGGGGTCAGATGCCGGGAACGGAGTTTATCCGTTGCTTCCCGCTGGGAATCCGCCTCAATAAGCACTTCTCTGGGCTTTTCCCCTTTTCCCGCAGCATAAAATTTATATAATCCCATCTTATTTCCTTTCCCGGACAGAATCTGTGCAATTCATTTTCCCGTTAGAGGTTTGCTGTAGATCTGTTCAGTTCTTCCTCAGTGGTGATCCCGGCTTTGACTTTAGCGTTTCCGTCCTGTTTCAGCGTGACCATTCCGTATTTTTCCGCAATACTCTGCAATTCGGAACTGGAGGCATTTCTGTTGACAGCCTGCCGCAGTTCATCATTCATAAAGAGCAATTCAAAAATACCGCATCTTCCCTTGTAGCCTGTCCCGTTGCAGCGGCGGCACTTCTGTCCTTCCCCATCCTTGCCTGTCCCGTTGCAGCTTGTACAGATCTTCCGCACAAGCCGCTGGGAAAGCACGCCGAAGAGAGCAGAGGAAACAAGGAAGTTTTCCACTCCCATATCCACCAGACGGGTGACAGCACCCACAGCATCATTGGTATGCAGCGTACTTAAAACAAGATGTCCTGTCAGTGCGGCATTAATGGCGATATCAGCGGTTTCCCGGTCACGGATCTCTCCTACAAGGATAATATCCGGGTCCTGGCGGACGATATTGCGCAACCCCTCGGCAAAGGTCACTCCGATCTTGGGGTTGACCTGACACTGGCACAGCCCTTCTGTTTTATATTCCACAGGGTCTTCAATGGTGATGATCTTTTTTCTTCTGTCATTAAGGGAGTTGATCACACTGTAGAGAGTGGTGGTTTTTCCGCTTCCTGTGGGCCCTACCACAAGGATCATGCCGTGGGGAATATTGATAAGTTTATTGAACTGGGAGAGATGTTCGGGAAACATCCCCAGTTCTTTCAGGTCAAAAGAAACCGCCTCATGGTTCAGAAGTCGTAAAACAATACTTTCCCCTGTGAGAATGGGCAGGGAACTTATACGCATATCCAGTATTTTCCCGTTCAACTGAACATCCGCCCGTCCGTCCTGGGGCAGTCTGCTTTCCGCAATATTGAGCTTACCGATCAGTTTGATACGGGAAGCTATAGCAGGGAACTGGGCAAGAGGACAGGTCATGATCTCGGTAAGAACCCCATCCACACGGCAGCGGACGGAAACGTACTCTTCGCCGGGTTCAATGTGAATATCACTTGCCCCCAGTTCAATGGCACGGGTGAAAATATCATTGACAAGTCTTACGATCCTTGCCTCACCTGCCATGGTACGCAAAGTATTTTCATCCTCTGCATCCAGGATCGTTGTATCCTCTTCCTCATCTTTGTTCATGATGTTGCTTAACAGCCGTTCCAGAAAGGTACGGCGGACAAAGATGAACTCCGCTTTTTTCTGCCATGCTTTTTCCGTCTGGAGAACGATTTCCCCCAGTCTGTAGGGGGAGCATACCAGAAATGTGATGGTATCTTCATCCCAGAAACAGGGAAGGGCGGGGAAGGCGTTGAAATATTCCATGGGCGCTTCCGGATAAAGTTCCGGAGTGGAAAGGGCGTCCTCCTCTTTTACTTCCGTACCGAAGGCTTCCGAATAGAATCCGGTAAGTTCCGCTTCAGAGAGAAGTCCGGAACGGATCAGATCTCTATCCCATTCCTCCGCATCCCCCTCCGGCCTTTTTTTACCGCATTTTGCTTCATAGGGGAGGAGAAATTCTTTCAGAACACTCAATGCCCTGTTATGATCGGTATATTCTGTATTCATACTCACAGCCAGAAATCCTTATCTAAGAAGAGGGAGGGTTTGTTGGGCAGGAATTTTTTGCTTCCGCCATCTTCCGTTCCCAGATTGTCACTGTAATCGTTCAGGAGATCAATGGCGGAATTATACCGTTTGATCATATCCTGTACGGGGCTCTTTTCATTGATGATATGTCCTGTGATCATTACCAGAACTTCCGAACGTTCCACAGAAGCATCCGTATTCCCCACAAGACGGTTGAGGACAGGGATCTGATTGATGATCGGCAGGGAGTCCAGGGAGTCCTTTGTCTTTTCCTGGATAAGTCCGCCGATGACCATGGTCTGTCCGTTGGCAATGGTCATGGCTGTTTCCACGACACGCTTGTTGAAGGTGGGGGACTGGATATTCATATCAGTACTGTCCACTTTTTCAGAAAGTTCCTGTTTGACTTCCAGGGAGATGAGTTCTGTACTTGTGATCTGGGGGGTGACGGTAAGGATCACACCCACATCTTCATATTCATAGTTCTGGAGGATCTGGGTGGAAGAGGTACTGCTTGTTCCCTGGGCTACATAGGGGACTCTCTGCCCCACCTGGATCTTGGCTTCCGTATTGCTGGAAACAAGAAGCTGGGGACTGGATACCACTTTCAGGGCACTGTTGCCGGCAAGAGCTTTGATGTAACCGAATTTCTGGGAGGGATTCTTGGGATTGGAGATAAGGAAACTGAACCCTCTGTCCCCGGAACCGCCTACTGCATTCATATCCGGATTCAGGCTGCTGTAATTTGTTCCGAAAATGGAGTTGGCATCTCCGTGAGTGGTGGTCATGGACCATTCGATACCGAATTTATTGGAATCCGTAAGGGTAACTTCCACCACCAGTACCTGCAACAGCACCTGGGCGGGAACTACATCCAGTCTGTCCAGAAGGGACTTGATGGAGGCATAGGTGCGGGGAGTCGTTCTTACGATCATTCTGTTCAGGACTCCGTCTGCAAAAATACGGATGGAGGTGTTGAAAAGAGAGGAATGCTGGTCTGTTTGCACACTCTGGGATTTGACTACAGAACCTCTTGCTCCGGTTGCCGTGGTATTGGCTGTCAGCCGGGAGGGATTGTAGCGGTTGTTGGTATTCAGCCGGGGCGCGCTTAAATTTGTTGTACGCTGTCTGCCGGAATTTGTGTCGATGGTAAGGGTGGATCCGGAGGAGTCATAAATCACCGCCAGTGCCTGGGCAAGCTGTTCCACTTTCCCGTGACGCACCTTATATACAAACACCATTTCCTGATCCAGTGAATCGGAGGAATCCAGCAATTCCACCCATTTTTTGATCTCGTTCATGGCCTCTTCCGTTGCCGCAGTCACAGCAAGTACCTGGATACGGTCGATACCGGATACCTGGATGGCTCCCGGTGCTTCTGTACGGTCAAGGGTCTGATACACGGTAAAGCCCAGTGTGGGCAGGATCACACGCAGTTCATCTGCAATCTTGCTGGGGAGGATATTCCGGCAGGGAAGCAATGCCCTTACCCAGGAACTCTTGCTGCGGCTGTCCACCAGTTCAAGGATCTGACGGATCTTGGGAATGTTTTCTGCAATATCGCATACCATAATGGCGTTGGGACGTGCCATTTCCACACAGATGGCATCCCGCCGCAGGAAGGGTTTGAGCTGCTGCATGGCTTCCCTGCCTGTGGCAAATTGCAACTGACGGTAATAGATCTCACCGCCGGCGGGACTGGCAAGAGTGCTGTCCGGCTGCTGGTTGACTTTGCTTTGCAGCATCACCCGCAGAAGAGAACCCTGGGCTTTGGCTGTGGCATTGGAAAGAAGAAGCAGACTTTCAAAGGTCGCCCACAATTCTTTTCTTGTCATCTTGGAGTTGAGGTTGAGTGTGACCACGCCCCGCAGGTCACTGTCTGCCACAAAATTGAAGCCCAGTACATCGGCAAAGGCAGGGATCACATCAAGGATAGGGGCACTGTTGAATACAAGGGAAACATCCAGTACTTCATCGGCATTGAGCAGAATGAAATCATCGTAAAAACGGGGACCGGAAAGCGAGGGACTTCTCCAGGAGGATTTTTTCCCTGCCGCAACAGCTTTTCTTGTATCTTTTGCAGTCATGGCTTCCAGCTGTTTGAGTTTTGCCTCATTGAAAGATCTTGTATTGATGGAAACTTTTTCCTGTTCAATCGTTTCTTTGGGGGAAGATACGTGTTTCTTCTGTTCCTTTTCCAGGAAACGGAAACGGTCTTTTTTTGCTTTCTTTTTTTCCTCTTCCTTTCCGTCCTCACCGGAGGTCTGACAGGAGGAAAGAAGGAATGCGGAACCCATAAAGATGCCTGCAACAAGCATCAGAAGCATCTTTTTGCCGGAAATTTTCTTGCTGGAAAAATGTGTTTTCATGTTTCGTCCTTCGTATATTATTATTTTCTGTTTTTATTCTGTTACCTTCTTCTTGCAGGAGTACCGCGTCTGCTGCCGGAATTGTTATTGTTCTGATTCATCATCTGGCGCATCATGAAGTTCTGCTGCATCCCCTGCTGCCGGAGTATATTCTGCATCTGCTGCATTCCCTGCTGAAGGATCTGCTGGGGAGTCTGGTTCCTGTTGGTATTTCTTCTTCCGGATGTAAGACCTTTGGAGGATTCCTGGATCTCCAGTTCCATTTTATCACTGCCTCTTGTAAGGGTGGCAGTGGTACGGGTGACTTCCACAAGAGTATAGCCGTTGGATAACGTTTCCCCAATACGCACATACTGCCTGTGGTTCTGCGCCGCTGTACTCTGGGATTGATTCATGCCTGTAAACATTCCCGGCATCGCGCCCGGAGGAAGCTGGGCTGTATTTCTTCCTGCAAATCTGTTTCTGGAGGAACCGCCTCCGCTTCCGGAAAGGGCAGATCTGCCCTGACTGCCTGCGGTATTTCCGGAACGGTTCCTTCCGGCATTCACATTTCTCTGCGGCATGTTACCCATGGGCATATTCATATTATTCATGTTGTTCATATTCATCATGCCGCCCCTTCCCATGCGCCACATTCCGAAAGCATTGGTGCGGTTGTTCTGCTGGACATTATGTTTGATGATCGCACCGGAAACTTTGCCTATGGTGAAAGTTCCCACAAGAGTCAGAGTAACTCTCTGATTGCCCCGCATGTGGGCATTGGGACTGCGCCCGGAGTAGAAAAGATTGTTTTCTGTGATCTTTTTGATCATTTCCTCCGTGTTGGGCTGAACCTGTCCTTCCTGTTTATCGGCACGGGCAGTATCCTTTTTTGTCTGTGAGCTTTTTTTCTTTACTTTCAGGTCATCCGAAGCATTTTTTGCCATTGTCCTGCGGATATTTTCCACTGTCCCGAAAACAGCCGCCCCGGCAAGGATTACATTGAGTATGATAAGAAACAGTTTCATTTTGCACCCCCTGCGGCTTGTTTTGTGTCAAGAGGAGTATTGATTTCTGCCTGTTTTTCAACAGGTTTTCCGGCAACGGATGTCTGCCCTGCCGGAACAGAATTTTTTTCTGTTTTTACGGGGACTTTCTGAATGAGCTTTTCTTTATTTTTCTGCTGTTTTTCCTGCGGTAAAGTCAGTTTCCCATCGTAGCCGATCACTCTTACTGCCCCATTGAGCCGCATACGGATCGTTGCGGGGGTATTCTGCAAAAGATTGCCGGACGTGTTGCGGTTGAAACGAAACACTTCCGGACGCAGATCCAGTCTTCTCCAGTGAAGAGCCGGACGGCTGTTGGAAAGTTTTGCAAGAAATTTGATCAGTACATCATAGGGGGCGGATGCGGAAAGATTATCCACTTCTGCATAGTACAGCTCGCTGTTGATCCTTGTGATCCTTACAGACCCCAGTGCGCTCAAGGTAAGTTCCAGATCTTTTGCCGCATTCTGAATAGTGTTGCGTAAAACTGTATCTGCCAGACCGTCCCGTTTTTCGTTCCAGAATGTGACAAGTTTTTTTCTGTATTCTTTTTTCTGTGCATCATATTTATCTGCTTTTAACCGGTTTTCCCCGACCTGGGCTTTGAGTTTGCGGATGTCCTGTTTCAGTGCTTTGATCTTTTCCTCACCGGGGAACAATGCGGAAAAGCCGCCTGTGAACTGTATAAACATAAACGTCCAGCAGATAATGAGGATACCGCAGCATCCGAGAATCAGTCTGCCCTGTTTTGTCCCTGCAAAGGCTTTGAATTTTTCCATACTCATTTTCTGCCCTCTTTATTTTCGTTTTCCCCGGTATTGGTGAGCTTTACCGTGATCATCGTTGCCGCCCCGCCGAAATTTCTCTGCTGGATATTGGCAAGTTTCCAATAGGGGAATTTTGTGCGGAATATCTCGGAGATACCGGAATTGGCTTCACTGAACATGGTAAGATCCAATCCGGAATCATTCCAGCGCATACTGGAGATCATTACATTGGATGGGAGATGTTCCGTGAGATCATTGAGTTTTGCTACGATATCGTGTTCCCCTGCTTTCAGAAGTCCGGAACGGTATTTTTCCTTTCCTTCCTTTTCCATACGGCGGATCTTTACTTTCAACTTCCTGTTTTCTTCCTGCAATGCCGCTTTCTCCGCAGCAAGATTCCTGTATTCCACCGCATTGGAGATCCATTTGCCGGAATAGTTCCAGATCAGGTTTGCCAGAATGATGAAAACCAGAAATATACAAAGTTTCAGCTGGGATTTCAACCGGCTTGGCCGTAATTTGGCAGGAAGGATATTCAAGCCTGTTTCACTGTTATGAAACTGAGGCGTGATGGCAAATCTTGCACAGAGCAGAAGAGAAGCAAATTCTCCTGTATTGAATTCATCCGGAAGACGGAAGGTGGAACGGAAAATCTTTTCCCACTCTTTTGCTGTGCCTGCCGGATCATTGTTTTCTGACGGTGTTGCCACATGCCAGGAACCTGCTGCAAAATAGTATTTTTCTTCCGTGTCACCGAGATAAAGCGGGGGATCATCCTTCTGTAAGGCAAGGAAAGGATAGAGAAACGCATCCGCTTTTCTGCCGCATTTCATAAGAAGATCTGTAAAAGGTTCCAGTGCGGGTGCCGGGAAAGTACAGGCATTTACCGTCATCATCCCGTCATCTGTTTTTTCCTGTGCCTCTCCGGAATCGTCGGTTGAGGTCGTTTGCAAAGAGGCCGCAGGCAGGGTAAATTCCACAAGCATATTTTCTGTATCGGAAAGGATCATTCTTCTGGGCAGTTCCAGATAAAGCGCATTTCTTACCGCTTTAGCGGGCAGTTGTGCCATTTCTGTACGGAAAAAGAACCCCTGATCCGGAACTGCGGCGAGAATAAGGGGTTCATCTCTGGAAACGGAAAGATCCCGGAAGAGGTTTTTCCATGCTTCAGGATCATTTTTTTCCTTTACGGAAATACTGCAACTTTTTACAAGTTCATAATCTGTCTTCCTTTTGCGGAAAACAGCACCCTGTAATTTTTTCCCTCCGGAAAAGATCACTGCAAAGCCTTTGAATTTACCTATATTCATCTTTCCTGTTTCTTTCCTTGCTTGTGAGAATATTCCGGAATGACCGGAATATTCCCGTAAATCCCTGCCGTATAAGAGTCTTTATTTAACTTTTTTCAGAAGTGTTTCCAGTTTTTCAGCTGCCGCTTTTTTATCTTTCCGGGTGAGTTCCACATATTCCTGCCACTCTTCAGGGTACTGCTGTTTGGCTTTTCTTGCCAGATCGTTTCTGGAGAAATCCCGTTTTGCGGGAGGGGCGGGCTTGGCAGCTGCCGTACCGCCGCGGAATCCGCCGAAAGGACTGAAGGAAAACTCATAGCCCTCTTTTTCCAGACATTCCCGTATTTTTGCAAAACGTTCCTGACGGGAAAGTCCTTCCAGTTCTTTTTCATATTTTTGGGCTACATACGCCATTTCTTCCGCATTGGCAGGCAGTTTGATCCCGCTTTTTACAGCAAGATCTCTGAGTTTTGCACGGTTTTCTTCCTCAGATTTTTTGACCGCGGCATATTCCTGCGGGAATTTTTGTGCGATCCCGGCTTCCGCTTCGGCACGTTTCTGACCGGGATTGGGCATATTCATCATCCCGCCTCTGTTTCCTCCGAAGGGGCTTCCGCCGAATCCTTCCCGTCCTCTCATACCTTCTCTGCGGGGCATATTGTTGCGGGAGAACCTGGGACGGGGGGCTTTCAGACCAGCCTTCTGTATGAGAAGCTGCATCTTATTATAAGCTGCGGGAAGATTTGTTTCCGCAAGTTTTTTTACTTCTTTAAATCCTTCCGGATCTTTTTTTGCCAGTTCCGTCTGAAGTTCCGCCCACTCTTTTTTCATGGAATCGTTCATTTCCACCGTACGGGGGGAGCGATTCATTCTTCCCCGGTTTTCACCGGAGGATCTTCTCTGGGCTTCTGCTGTAAAGAATGAAACTGTACTCAACGAAACTGCCAGTATTGCTGTAATGATTTTTTTCATATCTGCTCCTTGTTTTTTTCAGGTTACAGTCTTTTATCTGTCTGTATTGTCATGCATGATACCCTTATAACGGGGAGACAGACCATTTTATTGTACAGTACTTTGAAAAAAACAGTTTTCCTTTGATAAGATAAAGGATCAGTTTACAGATTTTTCCACATTCTTTTTGTTTTTCCATATATAGTAATGGGAGAGGGCAGTATCTGTGGCGACCATAAGTACGTCGATAAAGTAAATATACAGTACCCAGCTTATTTTTCCTCCCGGAACAAATTTGCTGGCGATACCGCAGCAGTAGCCGAACATGATAAGATAAAGGAAAATAAAACTTTTTCCTGCGGGATTTTTCACCCGGATGGTTTTGATGATCTGGGCAGGCCAGCTTGCTCCGAATACGATAAGCATGATACCTTCAAGAATTTGTGCTGCTTCCATTTTTTGACTCCTTTTTGTTTTATGGTTTTTACCGATACTTAACATAGCACTTTTTCACGAAAATGCAATCTGTAATCCGTACAGGGTAAAGAAAATATGTTTTTCATTTCACAGATATCCCATAATTTTCAAAAAAACAGGTATTTTTGCAATGTTTGAGCAGGAAAAAATTGATTTTTGAAAAAATTCTTTTGTGAGATTTTTATAATGTTGCCTGTTGTAAGCAAAATGTTGAATGGGAAATAGATCAAGTTCCGGGAGATATTCTTTCTTTACGGAAAAATTTTTCATCAGGGGAATGTTATACAGCCCCAAGGGGGCAAAGGCACTGTAAGTGCCGCAGGAACTCAGCCCGGAGGATAGGGGGCTGAAAGTCCCCGTATCCCCGGGTGTAAGTACAAAATAAAAATAAGCTCTGAAAGAGCGTCAGAAGAAAAAAACATATCTTGCTGTATTCTGCCGCCCTTTCAGGGCTTGATTTTTGGGGCAATCCACCCGGGGCTGCGTCCTCTTTCAGAGGACTTACCACCGGGCTATGTACCTGCGGGGCTTTCAGCCCCTCTTGCCCCTCCGGGGCTGTTTAAACTCTCTTACACATCTAGCAGAATCCTTTTACCCTCGCAAAAGGATTCCGCTTTAACCGGAAGGATGAACTGCAAAGAATAATTTTACAGAAAATTACTCTCTCTCATTTTAAAAAACAGATTTTATGGGATAACTGTGCATTTATTCCACAAAGTCATTTTCTTTCCAGAAAAGTTTTTTTCCATCCAATGTTTCCGCAGTTTTTCCCTTTACATCAATAGAGTTGCATTCGATGAATCCACCACCCATTCTTACATATTTTCCTTTTTTGCTTACTTTTATATCATTGATGCCGTCCTTATTCAAATCCATAAAGAGAGTATCATCTATAAAACAGTTTTGTGTTCTGCCTTTACCTCTGGAAAATTCCCATAATGAATCAAAAAAAGTATTGTAAAAATGAAAAGAATCCTTTTCCGCTTCAAAAGAAACATTACCTTTCGGGGTACTCAACTCAAATAAAACAGTTTTTCCGTATAAGCAAGAGTGAGTTTCCCTCCATCCTTAAAAGAGAGTTTTCCGGAATAGACAGGAATATTTTTCTCTCCCTTTTTAACGGCTGCGGGAACTCGTAAAGCGGTATAATAATGCAGAAAAAAAGCAGAAAATACGATATTACCTGCAAAAAGAATCAAAATAAGAGAATAGAGAAATCCTTTTCCTGTAAAAATTTCTCTGCATTTTATTTTCATATCTGATCCTTTTTTCAGTTAATATAGCCGGACTGAACTGCTTTTCAAACTCTTTTGCTGTTATTTCTCACTTTTTTCAAGTTACGGGTGTTCCGCTCAATTCTGCACATTTGTTACTTTCTGTTATGTTATTGCAAAAACTTTTTATCCAGAGAAAAATATATTTTATTTTCAGTTTCCTGAGAGTCATCCAGATAAATCTCATAAAAATACCTGGCAAGTTTTTCATCATACCGGATTTTTGCGTTGAATAGAAAAGAAGGGGCAGAAGCATCCGGTTTTGAACTTAAATCAAACATAATAAATAACCATTTATAAAGCCGGAAATAATCTGCCTTGACTTTCTCATCCAGAATACGCCCCGCAACTTCCTTTTTTCCGACAAACAGAAAGTCTTCCTGTTCCGGAAAGGGAATGGGACCAATCAATGTATATGGTACATTTTTACTTGTATAAATGTGAGTTTTTATAATTTGATTCCCCTGTTGCAGAAAAAGAGTCCCGCTATTTGTATAAAGAGAAGAAAATCCCGATACAGTAAAAAAGAACAATAAAATCTCCTGCCGGAAAAAAAGAACTCCGGCAAAGAGGGAAATAATAACCAAAATAGAAATATATATCTTCTTCATGTTTTATTACTTTCTTTCAGAAAAAATCTGGATATACCGGTAAGGCTTTCTTTTTTTCCTCTTTAACAGTAAGGCAGGGATCTTTCTTCATTCTGTACCAATTACACAGCTATCCCATAATTTTGTAAAAATGGCATATTTTTACAAAATTATGTGCGTAAAGAAATCTGCTTTTTAAAAAGTGATTTTGTCAGATTTTTTCAAAAATACTTCTTTATCCTGTTTTGTGCAACCTTCAGGAGAGA
>JAZKZE010000116.1:0-1515 GCA_045612485.1 Victivallales bacterium
AAGCAGGATGACCGCATTTTTGACAGCTGCAAACTTGTGCAAAGCAATAACCACGGGGAAGAACCTTCCGATGATGCAGTGGGGAAAATGCTTGAAAGCAATGTGATTTTCTGTCTGACCCATAACTCTCTCGCCCATACCCAGGCACGCATGGAAGCCAATAAAAGAGGCGGCCGCTTTTTAAGTATGCCCTCTTATACCGTGCCGCTTCTGGAAGATCCTTCGCTTACCGCCCCTTATAAGGCTTATTATCCGCAGGTGGAAAAGATGGCTCAAATGCTTACAGAAAGTTCCACTCTTGAAATCACCACCTCATCCGGAACATTTCTTACAGCAGATCTTACCGGAAGAAAGGGAAACTCCTGCCCCGGCTTTACCGACAGCGGTCATCTTCTTGCCTCTCCGCCTGATATTGAGGCCAATATAGCTCCCGTTGAAGAAAAAAGCTGCGGGACCCTTTTGATCGATGGCTCCATCACCTGTGATGAAATAGGATTACTCAAAGAACAGGTCCGTGTGGAAGTCGAAAACGGAAAAGTCATAAGTTTTTCCGCTTGCGACAAAAATCTGACCGCTGTTCTTGAAAAGATGTTTGAAGAAGAGAAAAGAAGAGTTCTTGCTGAAATCGGTATCGGATTCAATAAAAAAGCAGCCCTTTGCGGCAATATGCTGGTCGATGAAGGCACTTGCGGAGCGATCCATTTCGGTTTCGGCTCAAACGGAACGATCGGCGGGAAGAATTCGGTCCCCTTCCATCTTGATTTTGTATTGAAAGATCCCACACTCTTTCTTGATGGAAAAGTTATAATGGAAAATGGCGATTTTTTGAACAGAAAGGATTGAAAAAATGTATTTTGAAACCAATAAAGAATGGGAAAATCATATTCTTGGAAGACGGGTCGCCGTAAGTGATACTCTTTCTTACACTTCTTCCTCCGCCCCCATCGGCTGTACCGATCCGGTACGGGGAATGGTATATGCGCCCTATCATGCCTCAAAAAACTGTTACGGGGAGCAGTTCCGAACCCTTGTCCTTTTGAAAATGCCCGTCATGCAGCCTCACAGAGCAGAATCCGTCGTTCTGGTTGACAGTGACAGCCCGGTCGACGGCAAGATCTATGAAAATCCGGTCGATGCCTTTTCCATTTTTCTTGAAGGTATCGTACGGACCTTTTTCCTTGCCAATGCGGATCAGTATTACTATATCGACTACAACACGGCCACCGGAACCCTTTCCAGGATCAGCGAGGTCATGTGCCGCCTGGAAGAAGGTGCTTCCCGTCCGTTGGATGTTGCCGCAGTCGGGGAATATCTGGAAAGCAAAGGGATGAAAGGATATGATCTCTTTTCCGACGGCAGAGAACACCTTATTGCAACGGCAAAACCTGCCTGGCATGAAGGAAGCTTTTTTGGCACGATCACATCCGGATGCAGCCAGCCGGTCGTTTTCCGCTGCAGGGATATGAAAACTTTTGAATTTACCGGTGTCATCCCTCAAATTGCCAAATACGAGTG
>JAZKZE010000117.1:0-38853 GCA_045612485.1 Victivallales bacterium
TTTTCCGTAAAGAAAGAATATCTCCCGGAACTTGATTTATTTCCCATTCAACATTTTGCTTACAACAGGCAACATTATAAAAATCTCACAAAAGAATTTTTTCAAAAATCAATTTTTTCCTGCTCAAACATTGCAAAAATATCTGTTTTTTGCAAAATTCTGGGACAACTGTGTATATATTCCATAAAATGATTGGGAAACTCTGCTTGAAACTGAAAACAAGAATACATAATAAGTCCCGCAGGGGGCTTTATTCTCTGTTATGATATTTCACTCATACTGTCTGTTTATGGAAATCTGCCAAAAACGCTTTTTGAAATCAAATTTTTTTAAGTGTAAAATAATTCTGATGTTATTTTGCTCCCTGTATTGGAAATAAATGAAATATACAGTATATTAATGAAGCAAAAATATATCAAACACATTCAAAGGAATAAAAATGAATACCGAATATTCTGAAGAAATCAAAATTTCTGTGTGGAACGTTTCTTTTGATGACGCTTTTACTGCTCAAGATGCCCTTCTTGCCTCCAAAACCGGTGTTCTGCCCGGCGAAAATTACTCTTTCACTCTTGAAAACGGCGGAACTTTCGATCTGGATGATCTGCGGAAATTCAAGGCTCCCATCAAGTCCGGAGCTTTGATGCTTTGTAAAATCTATGCAGAATATGAAGGATCTTTTTCCTTCGGACTTGGTGTGGATTGGTGGTTCACTGCTTTTGTCAACGGGGAAAGTGCTGTGGATTTGGGAATACACGGCAATAACGGGTCTGTATCCATTTTTGCCAATACTTTCCGCATGAACTTGAAGAAAGGGGAAAATATTTTTTCCGCCCTCACCAACCGGGGCGGTGCATCCTGGAACTTTACTTTTATGCCCCTTACGGAAAATATCATCCTCAATGCCGGACCCGCTTTAAGTACAGCCTATTTCAAAAAGGCGATCCGCCAGAATAAAGGATTGTGTGCCGCTCCCTGGGTATTCACTCCCTCCGTACACAGTGTGAAAGTGGGGGTTGTTTTCTATTCGGAAGTCATTTGCGGTATCCGTTACCGGAAAAAGGATTCTTCCGGAGAATGGACAGAAAAATGGACAAAAGGGTATGGACAGAAACTTCCGGCGGAAAATCATATTTTCGAGCTTACCGATCTGGATGCAGATACCTGTTATGAATATCAGATCTTACAGTTGGATGAATTGACGCCCTCCATAAAGATCATTGCAAAAGATTCTTTCACAACATTCCCTGAAGAGGGCGTGGAACACTCCTTCTTCGCCTTGAGCGACACCCAGACCAACGCTTTTGCCCGGAGCCGTCTGGTAACAGATTTTATGAAAAACTGCAATACTGCCAATACGGAATTTATGGCATCTCTGGGGGATATTGATTCCGAATGTACTGACATCAATACCGTTTATTTTGATACTTATTTTTCCATCATCCGGAAACACGGGTACGATAAACCCTTTGCCATCGTAAGGGGAAATCACGAATTGCGGGGGGAATCCCAGCATTTTCCCCGGCTTTTCGGCAGAACATATTACTCTTTCCGCAGAGGGGACGTTTATTATTTCGTTCTGGATACCGGAGAGGACAAGGCAATGCACGCCGCCATGCCCCACCTTTATACCGTCCGTACCGATCTGGATGAGTATTTGCTGGAACAGAAAGAATGGCTTATGGAAGAGATAAAAAAGGAAGAGTGCAGAAAGGCAAAATACCATATCGTCCTTGCCCATGCCGCCCCCTTTGCCTGGATCTCTTCCTACTATGCGGAACGGATCGCCCTTTTTGCAAAAGATGCTTTCTACGGGAAAAATCCGGAATGTAAACTGGATCTCTGGCTTTGCGGGGATGTGCATTGTCCCTTCCGTTTTGATCCTGTTTCCGGTGAGGTTTACGGAGCATTGGGGAAAAATAACCAGATCCGGTTCCAGTATGTCATGGGAGAATTTGACCGGGAAAACATCTGTTTCCCCGTTTACATCAATTCCGGTCCCAGCTGCAGTACCGTGGATTTCAGTTTCACAAGAGTGGATATCCGGGAAAACGGGATCGAACTTACCATGCAGGAACCTGACGGAAAAGTTCTGGATAATACCATTTTCCGTAAAGACGGCGGTATGGAGGTGAAATATTCAACATTCTTCCGTTATCCCTTGCAGAAAGAACTGGCAGCGGAAGGTGTGGAAACTCCTCCCCGTCCCCGGGATCGCCATATTCCCTGGGAAACGATCCCCTTTGTGGATACTGTTGAATAATTAAGAAAAAGGATTTTCTGTGATGTTTACAGGGATCGCCGCCGGCGTTTTTTCAGCTCTCTTCATGAGCATAAGTTATGTATTTTCCCGGGCCTTTATCCGCAAGTATAAAGACCCGGTGAGATTATCCATTTTCTCCCAGTTGGTAATGACTTTCGGCGGACTTGCCGCATTGATCACAAGTCTTTTTTTTGTCAAAATCCCTTTTGATAACGGAAAATTATATCTCTATATTTTCGGGGAAAATGCCACATTTATCATAGGACAGACAAGTTTCTTCATCCTTCTTAAAAAAGTGGAGGCGACAAGGGCATCCTCCCTTCTGGGACTGAAACTTATCCCCCTTGCTGTCATTGCCTCGTTTCTGGGGCAGGATCTTTCGGTGTGGCAATGGCTTGCCATCGTTTTGTGTTCCCTTGCCGCGGCAGGAATGAATCTTACCGGACTTGCCATGAGTCCGAAAAGTCTTTTCTGGCTGTTTACTTCCGTGATCTTTTATGCTCTCTGCGATATATGTCTGGGAGGACTCATGCAGGTCATTGAGGGAAGCAATACTTTTATGAAATCGGTTGCCGGTATGGGGGTATGTTTTACCTCTCTCGGGTTGATCTCCACCGTGTTTCTTTTCCGGTATAAGCCGACAAAAAGGGAAATGTTCGATACGATCCCGTACAGTTTCTGTTACTTTTCCTCCATTCTGCTTCTTCTGGTTTGTTTCTGTCTTGTGGGAGTTGTTTTCGGCAACATCCTCCAGTCGGGCAGGGGTATTATTTCCATTGTGCTGGGGATCATACTTCTTCAGCTCGGCTGGGAAAAAACGGAAGGAAAAGTTCCGGCAAAAATCTGGATACAGCGTCTGCTTATGGCATTTCTCATGCTTTGCGCCATGACTTTATATACCGTCGCTTCCGTAAAATAAATGTCTGCCTGTTGAAAAAAACGGTATCCTGCTGTATAGTAAAGAAGATGTATAATAAAAAAACAAGGAGTTGAAATGGTACAGGCGATCTTTCTTATCCGTTCCATAGACAGAAAAGGACTGCTTTCCGGTATTTCCACATATTTTTACAACAGGGGATTCAATATCCTGCTCTGCCAGCAATATACCGATGACAGGGAAAATCTCTATTTCATGCGGGTATGCGTGGATATAACGGACATGAAAACAACAAGAAAAGAGTTTTCCAATTCCTTTGCGGAATTTGCCAGAACCCTTTCTCTGGAATACTCTCTTAATTTTTCCGATACGCCGCAGAGAGTCGCCATTCTTGTTTCCAAGACATCCCACTGTCTTTATGACCTTCTGGCACACTCTCAGGATGAGAAAGATCTGGGGTGCGAGATCCCGCTTATCATCAGCAATCACCCGGATCTGGAAAATGTCGCCGATAAATTCCGTATTCCCTATTTCTGCTATCCTGTGGAAAAGGGCGGGGAACTGGAACAGGAAAAACTGATCCTTGAACAGCTGGATAAACACCATATCGATCTTGTGGTTCTTGCCCGCTATATGCGGATCCTTTCCAAGGATTTCATCGACCGTTATGCCGGAAGGATCATTAATATCCATCACGCCTTTCTTCCCGCTTTCCAGGGGGGCGATCCCTACCGCAGAGCATGGGAACGGGGTGTGAAAATGATCGGTGCGACCGCCCATTATGCCACCGTGGATCTGGATGAAGGCCCCATTATTGAACAGGATGTGGAACGTATCACCCATGAAGCCGGACCCAATGATCTCAAGCGTATCGGCAAAGATATTGAAAGAAGAGTTTTGACAAGGGCTGTTCGGGCGCATCTTCAGCACAGGATCATCACCACGGGAAGACGTACAGTAGTATTTTCCCGGTAAATATTTTACAGGTTTACCATGAACGGGCTTTTTCAAAAAGATTTTTTTCTTCCCTCCTCCCCGCTGTATATTCCGGGAGAGGGGAAGGAACATTTGTACAGAAATCTTTTTCTGCTCGTTCTTGTTTCCTTTCTTGTAAAATGTCTTTATCTTCTTCCGGGGATCAGTGATCCTGCCATTTATCTGCGGACAGATTCTTTTTCCTATCTTTATCCGGCAAAGTCCCTTCTTCATGACTTTACCTATTCCACCAATGCCGGAAGCGGTCTGCCAGCCACCCACAGGACGCCTTTCTATCCCCTTTTTCTGGCAGGGTGTCTGGGGATCAGCAAGGGAAGCATCTTTTTCTGTGCCGTCGTTTCCGCCCTGATAAGTTCGCTTACTCTTATCCCGCTTTACCTTTCTGCAAGAATATTTCTGAAGGAGAAGGAAGCACTTTTTGCCGCAGGACTTTATTTGATACATCCTACTGTATTGGCGGTATTTCCCCTTATCATTTCCGATACGCTTTTTGTATTTCTCACCACCTGTACCATGTACTTTTTTCTGGTGTTTCTGAAGAAAAGATCATTATATTTTCTTCTCTCAAGTGCTTTTGCCGCCTCTCTTGCGGTCATGACACGGCCTCTGATGCTTTTCTGGTGTTTCCCGGCAATATTTGTCCTTTGTTTTCTTCCCCGGTTCCCTCTGAAAAAAAAGGTGCTTTATTCCCTTCTCTTTTTCCTGCTTTTTGCACTTCTCCCCTGCTGCTGGATCATACGCAATCACAGCTGCGGGGCGGGATGGCGTATGGATATCGTTTCTGCGGATACTGCCAAACACAATGTATCGGTTTTTGAAAGCAGAAGGACGGGAGTTCCTGCTTATATCCTGCGGCAGAAATATGAAAAAGAAGCGGCGGAAGCCTTCCGGAAAGATCCGGAAAAATATGCTTCTTTTTCCTCCCGGCTCTCTTTCCATGAAGAGAGGCTTGCAAGAACAATAAAAACATATCCTTTTTCCTATTTTTCCCTCCATTTCCGTCCGGTGGTGCTTGTTCCCGACGGAGCATCATTCTTTGAAAATTTACGGCTTACCCGGACTGGACAGAATACCTGGGAAGTCATCAACCGCAAAGGGGTCATTGCCGGGATAAAACACTATTTCAAAGGTAAACTCTTACTGCCTTTTCTGGCTTCGCCTCTTTTTCTGCTTGCCGGAGTGATCCTGCTTGCTGCCGCAGGGGGAGTTCTTTTTGCATTATGGAAAAAATGTTTTTTCACGGTATTATTGTTTCTTCTGTTCTGTGAATATTTTCTCTTTATGACCGGACCGGTAGCCATGCCCCGTTATCAGCTTCCGGCATTGCCCTTTTTCTGTATTCTTGCATCCGGGATGTTCTTTGAGTGCATGGGGTTTTTCCGGAAAAAGGCTTAAAGGAGCCATTATTCCTGCTTTTCCATTTGAAAAAATACCCTTTCTGCTGTATATTTATATAAAATAAATATAAATCAAAACCGAAACCCCATAAGCAGAAGGAAAATAGTATGGATTTCAGGATCGAGATCACCGTTAAGAGCAACTGGAGTGATTCCCGTGCGGAATCAGTATTGCGTACCATTAAAAGTTTTACAGGCAGAGATGACATCAAAGAGATCCGTACAAGAGATGTGTTTACCGTCTGTGCCGATATTACGGAGGAAGATGCACAGAGGATCGGTAAGGAACTTGCCAACCCTGTGACCCAGAAAGCGGAAGTGGGGGCCACCTCCGATATGGGATTTGATTATGACTACATCGTTGCCGTTGGTTTCAAACCCGGCGTGACCGATAACGTGGCCCGTACCGCCCATGAAGGTATTGGCGACATCATCGGCAGAAAACTGAGAAAAGATGAGCAGGTATTCAGCTCCATCGAATATTTTATGAAAGCACCCGGACTTTCCGGAGAGGATGTTGCCGACATTACAAGAAAAGTCCTTGCCAATGAACTTATTGAAAGTGTCACCGTTACTTCCAGAGCGGAAGCGGAAAGCAAAGGGATCCCCCTCAATAAACCGGTGGTCACCGGCAATGCCGAAGAGGGGCTCGTACGCATCTTCGATCTGAACTGCTCCGACGAAGAACTTATGGAGATCAGCAGAAAAGGTATTCTCGCCCTCTCTCTGGAAGAGATGAAATCCATCCAGAATTATTTCCACACATGCAAAGACCGTGAACAGTACGGTCTTACCAGTGAACCCACCGACGTGGAACTGGAGATCCTCGCCCAGACCTGGAGTGAACACTGTAAACACAAGATCTTCTCCGCAGATGTGGATTATGAAGATGAAAAAGGAAATCACAAACAGATCCGTTCCCTTTTCAAAACCTACATTTACAACAGTACCAATGAGATCAAAAAGAAAGTGGACTTCCTTGTTTCCATTTTCAAAGACAATGCCGGGGTAGTGCGTTTCAATGATAAACTTGACCTTGTTTACAAGGTGGAAACCCACAACAGCCCCTCTGCGCTCGACCCCTACGGAGGAGCCATGACCGGTATCGTCGGTGTGAACCGCGACCCCATGGGAACAGGTCAGGGTGCGGAACTTCTCATCAACGTATGGGGTTACTGCCTCGGATCCCCCTTCACCAAACCTGAAGATGTACCCGAAGGACTGCTTCATCCCCGCAGACTGCGTGACGGTATCCACAAAGGCGTTATCGACGGCGGTAATCAGAGTGGTATCCCCTATGGTGTAGGCTGGGAATACTTTGACGACCGTTACATCGGCAAACCCCTTGTGTATTGCGGTACCGTGGGAACTCTTCCCCGGAAGATCAACGGCAAAAACGGTTGGGAAAAAGAAATCAAACCCGGAGACATCATCGTTATGACCGGCGGCCGCATCGGGAAAGACGGTATCCACGGAGCTACTTTCTCCAGTGAAGAGCTGCATAAAGACAGTCCCGTACAGGCTGTCCAGATCGGGGACCCCATCACCCAGAAACGTATGGGCGACTTCCTTTATGAAGCAAGAGAAAAAGGTCTCTACCGCTTTGTGACCGACAACGGTGCCGGCGGACTTTCCTCCAGCGTCGGCGAAATGGCAGGCGAAAGCGGAGGATGCGTCATGGATCTTGCCAAAGCTCCTCTCAAATATGCCGGTATGCGTCCCTGGGAGATCCTGATCTCCGAAGCACAGGAAAGAATGAGTTTTGCTGTTCAGGAAGAAAATCTGGAAGAGTTCCTCCGCCTGGCCGCTGACCGGGATGTGGAAGCTACTGTTCTCGGTAAATTCACCGATGACGGCAAATTCCGTATGATGTACGGCGATAAATGTGTTGCCTGTATCGACATCAACTTTATGCACGAAGGGCTTCCCCGCTACTCCCTCAAAGGCAAATGGAATCCCCCCACTTTTGAAGAACCCTCCCTTGAAGGAAGAGATGTTGCCAAAGATGTGAAGGATATGCTTGCTTCTCTCAACATCTGCTCCGGGGAATACAAAGCAAGACAGTATGACCACGAAGTGAAAGGCTTGAGCGTGATCAAGCCCTATATCGGTAAAGAACGTGACGTTTCCGGTGATGCCGGGGTATTCATGGTGGAACCCCTCTCCCGGGAAGGTGTGGTGCTTTCCGCCGGTATCCTCCCCCGCTACAGCGACATTGATACCTATCACATGATGGCTTCTGTTATTGACCTTGCCATCAGAAGAGCTGTTGCGGCAGGAGCAAGAACCGATATGCTTTCCGGTCTGGACAACTTCTGCTGGCCCGACCCTGTCCAGAGTGCCAAAACTCCCGACGGGGAATACAAGATGGCGCAGCTTGTCCGTGCCAATGAAGCATTGTATGATTATACCATTGCCTTCAGCTGTCCCTGTATTTCCGGTAAGGACAGTATGAAAAACGACAGTACCAGAGGCGGCCGTAAGATCTCCATTCCCCCCACAGTGCTTTTCAGTGTGATCGGTAAAGCTGATGATATTGCCCACTGCGTTTCCCCCGACTTCAAACGTGCCGGTGAAGACGTGTATGTGGTGGGGCTGACCAAACCTGAACTTGGCGGAAGTGAATATTTTGCCATGATGGGGGCAACCGGTAACAATGTGCCGAAAGTAAATGCGGAAGAAGCTCTGAAACTTTACAAAGCTATTGAAAAGATGCTGAAAGAAGATATTGCTTCTTCTGTGGGAACTCCTGCACTGGGCGGACTTGCTGTTGCCATGGCGAAAGCTGCCATGGGCGGAAGAGTGGGGGTTTCTCTCGATCTTTCCAAAGTACCTGCAGAAAGCGGTATGAAGGATGCAGAGATCCTCTTCAGTGAATCCAACAGCCGTTTCATCATCAGCTGCAAAAAGGAAAATTCTGCGGCACTGGAAAAAGCTCTTGCAGGATTCGCGCTTGCAAAGGTGGGTTCCACCAATGATTCCGGTATTTTCTCCATCAAGGGAAATGAAGGGGAATACAAAGTAAATATGGAAGAAATGGTCAATTCCTACAAGGGGACACTTGCAGGGATCTGATAAACATCATTCCAGATTCTTTCAACGGCTCCTTCCAAACGGCAGGAGCCGTTTTTGCGTAGCAATATGGATGGATAAATAAGGGAATAAGATTCAGGAGCAGAAAATGTGTGGAAAATTCCTTGAAATAGCCAATAGTGTCACGCCGGAGCTTTCCCATTGCAGGGAAGTGCTTGAAAAAGTCCCTTTTCTTATGGAAAGATGTTTTTTGCTTCCGGAAACGGAAAATATTATAAAGGAAACTGCTGAAAAAATCTCGTCGGAAGCGGAACTGTTGGAAAATTATTCAAAGGTGCTTGCTGTTTTTGAAGAGGGGATAGAAAATTATTTTTCCGGAAGGGTGAAAGATACTCTTCTTGAGGAACCGTTTCCGGGGGAACTTTGCGGCAATATTCCGGAAGAAATATTTCTGCTTCTGATAGCTCTTTCCTGTATTCCCGCCGGGGAAAAAGCCTTTATCCAAAAGGAACTTCCTGTCGAAAAACTGTATGAAGCACTGGATGAATACGGTTCCTGGAGCAGAAACTGTTTCCGGAATCATGGCGTACACGGGTTGAAATACAGTAACGGATTTGCCTGGCTGGTATTCCGTATCCTTCCGGGGATCGTGCTGCGGTTCGGGCGTCTGGAATATAATCACTCTCTTGCTTTTCCGGATATCCTTGTTTTCAGACACCGGAAAAGCGGGCAATACCGTGTATTGCTCAATGGTAAATATGAGGTGAATAAAGAGGGAAAAATTGCGGCAAAAGGAGAGGAAACAAATTTTATTACCTGTATCCCCCGGGGGATCTTCGGAGCTTATACGGCGTTTCCCGTGTCGGAAGAAGGCAGGATCGAAAAGGAAACTGTCAGCGTCGATTTGCAAGAATATGAACTTATTCTGCGGCCGGGAGATGAGGTCATCTATATGCACATACCTGAACTTGGTCCTCTTACACCGGAAGAGGTGGAGGAGTCTTTTATAAAGGTCAGGGAATTTTACAAAAGAAAAGATTCTTCTTACCATCCTAAAGGCATTATCTGCGGATCATGGCTTTTCGATCCTGTGTTGCAGGAACTTCTGCCGGAAAATGCCAATTTGCCCCTTTTTCAGAAAAGCGGATATTTACTGCCGCCTAAAAGTGCTTCCTGTGATGTGGTTTACCGGGTATTCGGCGTAAGGGCGGAAAAAGAGGGGATCGACAAGGTGGAATGGAAAAGTTCTCTTCAGAAAGTCCTGGGAAATTATCTTTCCAACGGCGGGCTCTTCCGGGGCGGACGGTATTTCAGAATGTTTTAATCAATAATCAAGGATAAAATAAGGATAAAAAAATGTTTTCAAAAGGTGAATTTCTTACGTTTCAAAGTCCTGAATCTCTGGGACTTGCCCGTATGCCCGCAAGAAGTATATTTTTTCACTTTCCCGATGAGAAAAGTGCAAAGGAAAGTTCCTGCCGGGAACGGGGCCCCTTTTATATGGGGCTTGCCGGAAAATGGCAATTCAAATATTTTGAAAATCCCTCCCTTATTCCGGATTCTTTTGACAGTATTACTTCCTGGGATACATTGTCCGTTCCCAGCTGCTGGGATATGAAAGGGTATGATCACCCTCATTATACCAACAGAAATACTCCCTGGTCAAAAGAAGAGTGCCTTGCCCCGAAAGTTCCGGAAAACAATAATCCTTCCGGAGCTTTCCGCAGAACATTTACTTTGCCGGAAAACTGGAAGGATAAAAGAGTATTTCTTGCCTTTGACGGTGCGGAAAGTGTTGTTTATGCCACTTTGAACGGAAAACGGGTGGGCTTTACCAAGGACTCCCGTACCGGCGGGGAATTTGAGGTCACTTCTTTCCTGAAAGAAGGGGAAAATATTCTGGATGTTATTGTGATCAAATGGTCGGAATCCTGTTATATGGAGGATCAGGACGAATGGTGGCACGCCGGGATCGTGAGAAATGTATATTTATATGCTGCTCCCGGAACATTTATCAGTGATTTCTTTGCAAAGACCACACTGGAAAACAAGTATAAAGATGGCGTTCTTGATCTGGAAATACAGGTGAATTTCCAGAAAAAATATGTGGATGGCTGTTTTTTTGATATTGCTTTGACTGACGGGGATAATAAAGAAATATTCCGGGAAAAATGCAAGGTGAACAGTCATTGTAAAAAAAGATTCGGTACATTGGATTTTTCCAGAATGGAAAGTTCTTTTTATAAGAAGATCCCGGATGTGAAATTATGGAGTGCGGAAGAACCGTATCTCTATACACTTCTCATCACTCTTAAAGATGAAAAGGGAAATATTCTGGACGTGGTAAGTACGAAAACCGGTTTCCGTTCCGTGGAGATCAAAGAGCGTACCATGCTCATCAACGGGCAGAGAGTCTTGATCACCGGGGTGAACCGCCATGAACACGATCCCGATGAAGGGCGTACCGTCAGTATCGACCTTATGGAAAAAGATGTGATATTGATGAAAAAATACAATATCAATGCTGTCCGGTGCAGTCATTATCCCCCCTCCTGGGAATTCCTGGAACTGTGTGACAAATATGGGCTTTATGTTATGGATGAAGCCAATATCGAAACACACGGTTATTCTTCAGATCTCTCCCGCAATCCCGCCTGGGCTTCCGCCTATCTGGACCGGGGAATAAAAATGGTCATGCGGGATAAAAATCACCCCTCTGTTTTCTGTTGGTCGCTGGGCAATGAATCCGGTAACGGGGCAAGTCACAATGCCATGGCAGGCTGGATAAGAGAGTATGACGGAAGCCGTATCATCCATTATGAAGCCGCCACACAGGAGTGGATCCCCGGTAACAACCGGCAGAAAAGCGATATCATAAGTCCCATGTATCCTTATGTGGAAGCTATGATCAACTGGGCGGAAAACTATGCGGAAAATGAAGACCGTCCCATGATCCTGTGTGAATATTCCCATGCCATGGGCAACAGTAACGGCGGACTTGCCGATTATTTTGCCGCCTTCCGGAAATATCCCTCTCTGCAGGGTGGTTTCATCTGGGAATGGGTGGATCACGGCATTTATGCGGAAGATAAAAAGACCTTCCTGTACGGCGGGGATTTCGGAGATATTCCCAATGACAGAAATTTTGTTGCCGACGGGCTTGTTTTTCCCGATAGAATACCGCATCCCGCCATGGAGGAATATAAATATCTCTGTCAGAAGATCCGCTTTACTTTATCTGACCCGAAAAGTCTTATTTTGCGGATAACGAATGAAAATTATTTTACGGATCTTTCCCGTTATGATTTTTACTGGGAAATCACACGGGAGGGGGAAAAAGTCGGCAATGGAAAAATCACAGAAGAGATGATGCTGGAAAGTCATTTCTACCAATCCTGTAACATTGATGACAGAGATCCGGAGGAAAAAAGGGCAAATGCCTTTATTCAGGAAGTGCGCCGTCCCTTCTATAAAAAATGTATTGGATTATATTACTCCCATGAGTTCCATAATACGGCTCTTTTCCGGATACACGCTCTTCTTCCGGAATGTTATGCAAATGAAACTCTTCTGCTCAATGTACGGGCGGAATTGAAAGAAGATACTTTGTGGGCGGAAAAAGGACATATCATTGCCTATGAACAGTTTGAACTTCCTTTCAACCCCATTTACTCTTTCCCTGCTCCTGAAAAGATGGAAAACAAATCCAGCCTTTCTGCGGAAAATGCCTTCCTTTCCCTTGACGGAAAAGAGATCATTACAAAAGTTCCTTCTCTTAATATCATGCGGGCAACTCTGGATAATGACGGGGTAAGCTGGGCATTGAAGTTCCACATGACAGCCAAACCCCTTGTACGGTGGCATGACAAGGGATTGTATCAGGGGAAAATGGAGTCTGCCATACTGGAAAACGATCCGGAAAAGCTCGTGCTTGAGGATCGGTTTGCCACACCCTGTTCAAAGGAAAGGATCCTGCTCAATCAGAAATATCTGATGCAGGAAAATGGTGCAGTCAAAGGGGAGGCACTTTTCTCTGTACCGGAATTTTTCCGGGATCTTCCCCGTCTGGGATTGCTTTTCACTCTTCCCGGCTCTTTCGAAAAGGTGGAATATTTCGGCAAAGGACCTTTTGAAAACTATTGTGACCGCAATTCCGGAGCAAAGAAAGGATTGTACTGTACCACTGTGGATGAAATGTATACTCCCTATATCATGCCCCAGGAATACGGCAACCGTACGGAAGTAAAATATTTTGCATTATACAGTCCTTTATTGGATATAACTCTTCTTTTCCATACTCCGGCGGGAGCGGAATTTTCTGTAAGCAGATACTCTTATGAGATGCTGGAAAAAGCACAGCATACCAATGAATTGAGTCCTTCAGAAAATATTTACCTCAAACTGGATTATTTCCAGCGGGGAGTGGGAAGTGTAAGCTGCGGTCCGGATGCCAATGAGGAGTACCGTACCCAGTGGGGGGATTTCCTTCTGCGTTTCAAAATAAAAGCAATCAAAGGAAAGGTGAAGGATCTTTCCGAGGAAATACGGAAGATGTGACCTTATCCCATTTTCCGGCGGCGGAATTTGCCCGGAGTCATCCCGCAATTTGTGCGGAAGAAACGGGTGAATTCTGCTGTTCCCTGCAAGCCGCATTTTTCAGATATTTCTTTAATGGGCAAGGCGGTCGTTCCAAGCAATTCTTTTGCAAGACGGATCCTGCACTCCCGTAAATATGTATATGGCGGCACTCCTGCATACCGGACAAAAAGTCTGTTCCAGTGCCGCAGGGAAAGAGAAGATTTTGCCGCTTCTTTCCTGAAATCCCATTTTTTTCCGGGATCTTTCCCCATTTTTTTTACAGTATCTTCCATACAATATTTTTCAGAAAGCCGGTCGGAAGAATGGAATATTTCCTCTTCCAGAAGAAGGGCGAATTCTTCCAGAACAAGAACGATCTTGCCTTTGTTTATACTTGGGCCCTGCTTAAAAAGTTCCTTCAGAAGACGCAGTTTATGTTCATAGGGAAGGGGATCTTTTATGAAATATCTCTGTACACATTTTTCCGCTCCAAAGGCGGCAAAAAGCCGGTCGGCACGTTTTCCGGTACATTCCAGATAAAAGTTTTTTCTGCTTTTCCCGGCGGGGGAATGCCAGCCGTTGGGGGTATTGATATTCTGCGGAGTGAAATAGATGAAAGGGGCAGATATATTTTTATTCCCAAGGGTAATATCTCCCTGCATCAATCCCAGATAGTGACACTCTGTATGGATAAGTTCCAGTTTGTTCTTTCCGTACATACTTACTTCCGTGACATTGCAAAGTGTAAAATCGTCAAAATATCCCATAAAATCCCACCCTGTTGGCATATTGTGCAAAAAAATGTCCTTTTCTGCATATTTTTATTTTTTATTTCTGTGATATAATATATCCTGCCTGAAGAAAAAATCCAAAGCGGAAAGGAAAAATATATGCTGGAAGTTACTTCAATAAGGGATGGTGCTGTTCTCGATCGCAATCATGGAAGAGAAGAAGAAAATTTTCTGGAAATCAAGGTGGAGGGGATCACCTCTTCCCGGGCGGAGGTGAAAGTAAATGGTGTAAAAGCCGACCGCTGCGATCAGCTTTTTTCCGCCCCGGTGCGTCTTACGGAAAAAATCAACCGTATCACTGTGGAAAGCAGTGATTATTACGGAGTAAGGATGCAGACTCTAACGGTGGCATGGGATAAGAAATCTTTCCCCCGGTATAATTTTTTCTTTGATGACTGTTCCTTTTTTCTTTATTGGATCGTCAAAAATAATTATAAAAGTATTTTTGAAGAGATGTTTTTAAAGAGATTGCGTTCCATCCATGAAAAATACGGTACCAAATTTATGCTGAACTGTTTTTATCATGATGATCATCATGATTTTTCCATTTCCGAATTCCCTGACAGATATAAAAAGGAATTTACGGAAAACTCTTCCTGGCTGCGTTTGTCTTTTCATGCAAAAAATGAATTTCCCGACCGTCCTTACCAGAATGCCTCTGCGGAGACCCTTGCCGGTGATTTTGATCTTGTGAAAAAGGAGATTATCCGTTTTGCCGGAGAGGAAACGTTTATTCCACCTATGGTCATCCACTGGGCGATCACCAATCCGGCAAATTTCAAAGTTTTGCAGGAACGGGGGACAAAATGTCTTGCCGGAGGTTTTTTAGGCACAATGACCCGTCCGGGTGAACAGCACAGCATCCGGGTGACGGATATCGGTTATCACTATGAACAGGATGTAGCTCATTATATACTCAAAAAACATCTGTTCTATGACCGTTTTTATGATCTTTTTCTTCTGAATAATCTGTGCTGCTGCAATTCTAACAGTATTCCTGTTCTGGAAGAGAAATTTTCCCTTCTTGCCGCAGACAGAAGAGATACCATAAGCCTTATGAGTCATGAACAGTATTCTTACAGCGACTACTTTAATTTCATTCCCGATCATCTTGACCGGGTCGAAACAGCCTGCCGTCTTGCTTACGAAGCAAAATATACTCCTGTATGGTTCCCGGAAGGATTGCTGGGAAATCCTGTCTGGGAAAAGTAAAAATAAAAAATCCCTCCTCCATTTTCTGCCGGAAGAGGGATTTTTATTTTTTATGCCATGGGGACTGTTATGACTTTTCCACAGCGCAGGGCAAGAATTTTACATTCCACCTTTTCCTGCGGTATGTTCAAAAGACTTGAGGCTGCTTTTCTGTAAATATTCAACTGCCGGGAATATCTTTCCAGAAAGACTTTTTCCTCTTTCTCCCGGTCACTTTTATAGTCGATGACTGTTGCTCCTGTACAGGAACCGTTTTCATCGTATTCCGCCACAAGCCGGTCAAAGATCCCGGAAATATAATTGCCTGTGGCCCTGTCAGGAAGAAGGAAGGAACGTTCTTTCCTGAGGGATGCGGAAGGTGTTCCCGGATGTTTCAAGGCGTCCCGTATGGCAGGACTTTCCCACGCTTTGAGAAGAAGTTGACCTTCTTCCGTTTTCAATGGTTCCATGCCGAATTGCTTTATCAGATACTCTTCCGGAATACTTCCATCATAAAAATCTATTTTGCAGAAGAGTTCATGTACTTTTGTTCCCAGATCCGTTGATGCGGAAGAAAGGGAAAAACTCTTTGTCTGACTGATCTTTACCGATTTATCCACATGCAAAGAGGGTTTGGGGGCATTGGATAAGCCTGCTTTTTCCGGGAAAATGATCCGGCTTTTTCCTTCAGAAGAAACCTTTTCACAGTTGTCCATAAGTTTGTTCAGACATTTTTCCGTAAGGAAACGGTTGCGTTTCACCAGTTCATTTGTTTTCTTCTGTTCCTCTTTTGCTGCCTGCTGTTTCTGTTGAAAAAGAGTTCTTTCCTCTTCATACCATTTTTCATTTCCGCTTTCCCAGATGACCTGGAGTTCTTCATCAATCATGCGCGGTTCCATATTCTGTCCTTTCAGGATCGTGGAACACAATGTTGCCATATTGATCGTTTTTGAACTTTCCCCCTTTTCTTCGCCGAAAAGATACAACGCATGTCTGGCACGGGTCATCCCCACATAAAGCATACAGCAGTTTTCATAGGCAGTACTGTCTTTGAGTTTCCGGGCAAAGTCATTCAGAAGCGGAATACACTTTAAATACTGTTTCTGGGGAAATGCTGTAAGGAAACGGGGGGAGAAATCTTCCGGATCTTTATTCAGAAATACCCCTTCATGCAGTTTTGTACCGGTCATGCTTTCCCCGTTGATGTCCGGCATGATCACAATATCAAAGGCAAGTCCCTTGGATTTATGGTAGGTCATACACTGTATTGTGTTCCGCAAAGATATTTCATTGCCGGCTTCCTCATAGGCAAGAAGAAGGAATGTATCAATATCATCCATTCCCTGAAGATCGTATTTTCTTGCCGCATCAGCAAGACTTTTCAGCCTTTTTTCATCAAAATCGGTAAGATTCTGCCGGAACGTTTCCATAAATTTTGTGAAGAAGAGTTCAAAGCCTCCATTGGCAAGATCGGAACGTACTCCATTATAAAGACGTTCTTCCCCGGAAAGATCCTTTGCTCCTCCATAACCCATTTTTTCCGCAAGAATATCCCGGTCGATCCTGTTTGGACCCAGTTCCAGCATTTCAAACATTTTACTTATAAATTTATCTCCCGGGTGCGCTGTTCCCAGAAGAATATAGTAGGCGAGGGTGCAGTACATACTTTCCTTTACGGAAAGACGGCTGTCCAGCGAAACCGGAAGGGAAACTTTTTTTCCTGCAAGCATATCTTCCATATTGAATTGCCGGATACAGTCTGCAAATTCAGAAGCCGTATGGTTTGTACGGAAAAGCACCCCCACACTGAAAGGACAGTTTTCCCGGAAAGGGTTGAGTTCCACAAGAAGATCGTAGATCCTGCGGAATTTCTTTTCCCGGGCAAGTTTGCTCTCCCCCTGTTTTACCGGTGGAAGCTGATAATAAATGCTGTATCCTTTCTGTTTTGCTGCGGACGGGGCGGAAACATGCTGTTCATACTGCATTTTTTTCATTGCAGTAAAGATGATCTCTTTTTCCGCCGCCTCCGCTTTTTCCATATTCAGTATTTTTTCCGGATTCATAAATACAGCATTGACCATATTCAATACTTCATTATTGGACCGGTAGGATTTTGTAAGAGTATTTTTTACGATCCCCCGTTCCCCGTAGGTACTTTCAGGAAATTTATTCAGGATCATATTGAATAATCCGGGATTTCCGTATCTCCACTGGTAAATGGATTGCTTGATATCTCCCACATAGAAGAAGGATCTTCCCCCGCCGGGATCGGTAATAGCCTCTTCCGCGAGCCGGGAGATGGCATTCCACTGATTGTCACTGGTATCCTGGAATTCGTCAATAAGGTAGTGGTCAGTCTTTTCATCCAGCCGTTCCTCGATACCGGCTCTGTCGGAGAAGGGGAGGGCAAGACCGGTTTCCGCATTGTTTTCCGCCGGTCGCAATAAATAGGGAATATCGGAAAAGGCTATTTTACCGGAAGAGCGGACAAGAAGGGCATATTTACTGTTGAAAAGATCCAGCAGATGCCAGAGTGCTTCATTGCGTCTTACAAGACTTCTTATATTGCAGTAAAGAAGATGCCGCATGAGAATAATGGTATTCTGATAGAATTTTCCACAGAGAAGATATTTTTTCCTGTTATAGGCCAGTTCAAAGGTATCCACCTCTTCCCCGGTGACGGGAAAAGAGGGATTCATGGCGGAAAATTTATCCCACAGAGAAAGGGTTTTATCATCCGCTTTCGGATTTTCCTCTGCTTTAAGGGCGTTGGCAAGAAGGGAGGAAAAATATCCGTACAGTCTTTCGGTATCTTTGCCCTGTTTATAATTGGAAAGGAAGTCTTTCAGAAGGATCATATAATCAGAAGCGATGTTTTCCAGTTTTTTCCTGTCTGCAAAAAAGTTTACCGGAAGAAGATTCTGCAACTCTTCCGAACACCAGTATTTTGCTTCCGGACAGACAAGAAAACAATCATACAAGGCAAAGACAAGCTGTTTGACCGTTCCGTAAAGATATTTATTGTTTTCTCCGAAAGAGGCCTCTTTCACGGTTTCCATGACCTCTTTACGTTCTGTTGGACTCAGCTCTTTCAAAAGTGCCAGCAAAGCATTTACCCTGCTGCGGGTATCTGCTTCCTCCATAATGGATAATTCCCCGAAAATACCACATTCCAGAGGAAAGGCACGGATGATGTTTACAAAGAAACTGTCCAGAGTGCTGATCTGTAATCTGTCTTTGCTTTTCAACAGTCTTCCCAGGATCCCGCCTGCCCGGTGAGAATCGAATTTGCCGTTGGCAGAAAGAGGAAAGTTTTTTGCAAGTTCTGCTGTTTTTTCTTCCGAAGAGGCAAGAGAGATCAATTCCTCTGCGATCTTGTCATAGATCTCCCCTGCCGCTTTTTTTGTAAAGGTGGAGGCAAGGATTTTGCCCGGGGCAACTCCCGCATGAAGGAGGGATATATACCGCATGGCAAGAGAGAAGGTCTTGCCGGTTCCGGCGGAAGCCATAATGGCTTCATTTCCCGGCAACAGTGTCCGGTTTTCCGGAAAATCCGGTTCAAAAAGATTGATTTCCTCCGGTTCTTCCGGATATATATTTACAGAACCGGGAGTTTTCGTCATACCGGAATCTTCAAAAAATGTATATTGGAGATTATTTTCCATGATTGAGTTCCCCCTCTTTCTTTCCGTTGCCAAATATATCCTGTTCTCCGGCAGATTTTTTCTTTCTCTCTTCTTCTGCGGCAAGCATAAACTGATCTCTTATTTCCGGATCAAACATCACATCCGGAAACTTCACCCCTCTCAAAACTCTGGAAGGGATCTGCTGGAAAAGATCGGCAAAATCATCAAATCTCATTTTTTTATCCGGATTTCCTTTGAAGATTTTTTCTTTCATTTTCTTCAATTCTTCCGCAATCTCCCATACTTTTTCTTCCGCCTTTTCCAGTACAGAATCCATGGCAGTCCAGATTTTGATCTCTGTAGAAGTGACTGCCTTGGGCAGATTGAAATATCCGCACTCTATTTTTATATTTTCCAGATCAAGAAATGGATATTTTTCTGCAAAGAACGGGTCTTTCCTTAAAAGAATGGCATACAGCGGCAGTTGCAGGGAAATAAATTCCATATTCTCCCCCTTGCCTTTGCAATGGGCATCCTGCGGATCCGCTCCTGTGTTGGAGGTTTTGAAGTCCAGTACCCGCAGGACTTTCTTATCTTTTGACAGTTCAATACGGTCGATCCTGCCTGCTATATCTATAGACGCAAAATGGATCGCTCCCCTGCCGCCTTCCTCTTTTTTTCCTCCCAGAGTATATTCCTGACACAGAAGAGAAAAATTTTTCTCCTCTTCAAGCAAGACCGGGGCTGCGGCATAAAGTCTCTGTAAAATAAGTTCTTTCTGGAAATCTAAAAGGAATGGAAGAGTCACCCCGTAATTTTTCTGCAAATATTTTTCCAGAATACCTTTCATCTTTTCCTGTAACTGGAATATTTCTTTACATTCCCCCTCTTCCAGAGATTCAAAAACGTAATGACAGGCATTGCCGAAGGCAAGGTCATCCATTTCCCTTGCAGAATAATCCTCCATTTCCATGTGCATGATATGCTGTAGAAAAAAGTACAGCGGACTTTCCAGATAGGAAGCGAAAGCTGTTACCGAAATCCGGATATTTTCCAGTTTGTCCATATATTTTTCCACAGGGATACGGAAATAAAAATTGTTGGCACAGGAATTTTCTTCCCGTTTTTTTTCCGGCATCGGTACCGGTGCGGAAAAGAAGAGCGAGGCTTTGGAAAGCATATTTTCTGTTTTGCCACGGAAAAGGAAGGGGGAAAACCTTACCGGTGAACCATCCACCGCAAATTTTGCCGCAAAAAATCTTACTTTCCCCCCTTTATTCCTTCTGCGGGCAATGCTCTCATACAGGTAGAAGGCATCTCTTGCCGCCCTGTGGGCGTTTCCGGGAAGCCCCAGTGCCAGACGCTGGGAATCATTGATAAAAGGATTCGGATCGATCTTTTCCGGAACCAATCCTTCACTCATTCCGCAAACAAGAAGTTCCGGGACTTTCAAATTGGGCAGTTCCAGAAAACCGTGGATCTCCACTCTTTCCGGAGCCAGTTCCCCGTAGAGAACATCGCTTTGCAGCATACTTTCAAGAAGCTGGAAAAATTCCTCACCGGAAAGTTCTTTCAATATGGAACTTTTCACACACTCCCTCAAAAAGTTTTCCAGATGGAGGCTCTGGGCTTCAAATGAGATGTTCCGGGTATCTTTTCTGTCAAAAGCAATACTGTAGATCTCTGTCAATACCGCCGCAAGATTTTCCGCCACGATCCCGCCGGAACATATTTTATCCCGGAAGAAAAGAGTTTTTTCCAGAACTTTCTTCATGTTTTTTCCAGCAAATGACAGGGCGGAAGCAATATCATCGGGCAGATGTTCCAGCATAAGAGTATCCAGTTCTGCAAGGAGGGCATTTCCTTTTACCGCCGCAAGATGGCTCATATAAAGAAGCCAGTCCTCATGCCGGATCAGTTTTCGGAAAGACTCGAAAGAATCTTCTTTTATGAATTCTGTCAGATCCAGCAGCAGTTTTCCCAATCTTGTTTTACCGAAAACGATACCGGCAGGGTCATAGACCTGGAGATTTTTTCCTCCGAGTTTCTGTAATTCCTCATTGAAAAAAGGCATAAGGGAGGGATCTGCACAGGCAAACGCACATTTGTCTGTTTCCAGATGCCCTTTTCTGCTTGCCACTGCAAGGGCAAGGCGCGGCAGATCGGAGGCTTTTTCCGTATGAAAACAGATCTCCTCATCCTGTCCCTGTTCAAAAGATACATTCTCCCACTTTTCCGGAACAGGATTTCCCCATTCGTCAAAAGAGTTCTCCATGGATTCCGGTGCCTGTATCCAGATCTCCAGATCTCTTGAATCCGCAAAACTCTCCAGTCTTGCTTGTACCGCAGGAAGAAGACCGGGGACTCCGCATACAATGATTTTACTGCAATTTGCAAGGTCTTCCGTTTCCGGAATATTATTTTTTGTTTGCGGCAGAGTAAAATGCAGAAGGCTGAAACGGTCGGTTTTTCCGTAAGAAGCCAGTTCCTTATGGTAAAGTTTTTCCAGTTCCCATATTTCCTTTCTGCGGTCGGCATCCATGGAGGGCGTTCTTTTAATGGCATCTTCCAGAGTTATCCCGCCAAGACTCAATTCCCTGATAAAATTACCAAGCATTTTGCTTAAATAAAAACATTCTGCAAAACCGGGAATTTTTTCACCGGTGAAAAGTGTGGGATATTTTCTGTGATCGCAGGAAAAAAGCACTCTTGCACGGATCAGATTGGATTCATATTCCGTTGCCGCATTGCTTAAATCCCTTCCTTCTTCCAGAAATTTCCCCTGGGTCATGAAGGAGGGCGGGAACAGGCCATCGGGAACCCTTTCTGCCAGTTCCCGCATCACTTCCCGTACAGCAAAACTTCCCGGCAGGATCATAAGAATATTACCCAGATCCATCCGGGAATGATTGTCCGCTTCCTCAACAAGTCTTTTTGCCGCAAGGCCGGGTAAAGATCCTTCAAACCCCAGAAATACCAGTTTTTTCATAAAAAAGACTTTTCCTCCCCATTGGTTACTGTAACTTTATACAGCGGTAGTATAACATGATTTTCCGGAAAGTAAAGAGGGAAAATGTAAAAAATACAATAATATTCTTTTCTCTCTTTTTCCGTGTATGAAATAGTTTCTGTATGGTTTTTATATGCAGGTACCGGAAAACTTATATTGCGGTATCTGCTTGTCTTTGATTCTCTGTAACGGAAATAAAGACTATACACAACTCAATAAACAAAAAAAACGTTCAGAAGCCTGTTCACAGAAAATTGGCATTCCCAACGGGATTCGAACCCGTGTTACCAGGATGAGAACCTGGTGTCCTAGGCCTCTAGACGATGAGAACAGGCACAGGTAAAAAAAGAAAATTGGCATTCCCAACGGGATTCGAACCCGTGTTACCAGGATGAAAACCTGGTGTCCTAGGCCTCTAGACGATAGGAACAGAAGTCTGAAATAAAAAGATGGCATTCCCAACGGGATTCGAACCCGTGTTACCAGGATGAAAACCTGGTGTCCTAGGCCTCTAGACGATAGGAACCTGTCATCGTTGTGCTTCTAATATACACTCTGTAATGTAAATGTCAAGCCGGAATTTGAAATTTATTTAATTATTTTTGATACTTCTTTAAAAGAAGGGTGTTTTGAACATCTCATATACATGAAAAGCAGCATTTCAGAAGTCATGATCTTTACACCGTTTTCCTTCATAAAGTCGATCCCGGCTTCTTTATCGCTTTCTTTACGGGAACTCACCGCATCTTTGATCAGAATGACTTCATGCCCGGCTCTGATCGCCTCCAAAGCGGTTTGCAGTACGCAAACATGGGTTTCTACGCCGAAAAGGACAAGTGTGCGGTAGGGGGCAACCATTTTCCGGAAGGAGTCTTCCCCGAAACAGGAGAAAGAAAGTTTTCCGAATTCCGGACTGTTTTCCGGCATCATCTCCATAAGTTCCTTCATGGTATTGCCCAGTTTTTCCGGATACTGACAGGTGGCAACAATGGGGATGTTCAGTGCTTTTGCCCCCTGAAGCATGACTTTGATCCGGGGAAGGATCTTTTCCGCATCAGAGATCACACTCAAGAGTTTTTCCTGTACATCCACACAGACAAAAACGGATTTTTCAGCAACGGGGAATTCCATATTTACCTCACTTATCATCAAATAATGTATTTATTGTGGTAATCTCAAAATTCTTCAAAAATCTTAAAGCTCATCTGCTTTGATTTGCAAAAGGAACATTTTCAGGCTGTTGCCGCATAAGGCAGCAGCCTGAGATTACCTTTCACGACTCTTTGCAGCTGCATCTTTGATTTTTTTGAATGACTTTTGAAATTACCTCTATTGCAAAAAAAACGGCAACAGAATCTCTCCTGTTGCCGTAAGATATACCGGAACTTCTTATTTTACCAGAAGTTCAGCGATCTGTACTGCATTCAGGGCAGCACCTTTGAGCAGCTGGTCGCCGGAAACAAAGATATCCAATCCCTTTTTGTCGTTGCGGGAAATGTCCTGACGGATACGGCCGGCAAGCACATCATATTTGCCGGTGGCATCAATGGGCATGGGATAGATCTTGTTTTCGGGATCGTCGCAGAGCTGTACTCCGGGAGCAGAGGCAAGAATGGCTCTTGCTTCTTCAGGAGTGATATCTTCTTCAAATTCCAGATTGAGAGATTCACTGTGAGCGCGGAGAACAGGAATACGCACGCAGGTGCAGGTGATATTCATTTCAGGAGCGTGCATGATCTTTCTGGTTTCATTGACCATCTTCATTTCTTCTTTGGTGTATCCGTTTTCTTTGAATACATCAATGTGGGGGAAGATGTTGAAAGCGATCTGCTGCGCCATGACTTTCACATCGGCTTTTTCGCCTTTGAGTACAGCGGCAGTCTGGTCGATGAGTTCCTGCATGGCAGGGGCACCGCCTCCGCTGGCAGCCTGATAGGTGGAAGCAACAAGTCTTTTCACCTTTTTGGCTTTGTGCAGAGGATAAACGACAACAGCCATAATGGCGGTGGTGCAGATGGGGTTGGCGATGATGCCTTTGTGTTTGAAAGCGTCTTCCGGGTTGATTTCGGGGATCACAAGAGGTACATTTTCATCCATACGGAAGGCACTGGAGTTGTCAATCATTACGCAACCGGCTTTTACGCATGCGGGTGCGAACTTTTCGGAAGTGGAGCCGCCTGCGGCAAAGAGAGCGATATCCACATCTTTGAAAGAATCTTCTGTCAGCTCCTCAACTGTGATATCTTCGCCTTTGAATTTAAGTTTTTTACCCGCGGAACGGGAAGAAGCAAGAAGTTTAATGGAGGCGATGGGAAAATTTCTTTTTTCCAAAGTTTCCATCATTTCGATTCCGACTGCGCCTGTGGCGCCGACGACAGCAATACGCTTGGCGTTACCCATATTGAGGATGCTCCGAATTAGAATCTGGTTATTATTTCTACTTACCCTGTAAAAATCAGGGACCATATAAAATATCATTAAAATAATTCTTTTCAAGCAGTATTTTTCAGAAAATTTTATTTTTTGTGAGTTGAATATAAATATTTTTCCGGGAAAATAAACTTTTTTTTATTTGCCTTGTCAAAGAAGTGTGATAGATTATTTATTCGTGATTATCCATCGTAACAACATTACCCAACGGAGGAAAATATGTTTTTTGATCCAGTATATCTTCTTTTTGCCCTGCCCGGATTCCTTCTGGCACTCTGGGCTTCCTTCTACACAAAAGAAACTTTTGCCGCCTACTCCCGGAAACGTGCATCAAGCGGGATGACCGGAGCAGAAGCCGCCCAGAGGATGCTCCATGCGGCAGGATTGTATGATGTAAGGATCGAACGGGTGGATGGATTTCTTTCCGACCATTATGATCCCACGGTAAGAGTTTTACGTCTTTCGCCGGATGTTTATGATGAAGATTCTCTTTCCGCCATTGGCGTTGCCTGTCATGAAGCGGGGCACGCTCTTCAGCACGCCCAGGGAAGTATTTCCATGCAGATCAGAAGTCAGCTTGTACCGATGGCAAATATCGGTTCTTTCTTTTCCTATATCGTTATTCTTGCCGGCTTTTTCCTTCAGACTGCAGGTTTGATCTATCTGGGGGCACTTCTGTTTTCCTTTGTGGTACTTTTTTCCCTTGTGACGCTTCCCGTGGAATGGGATGCTTCCGCCCGTGCGAAAAAATATATATTGAAAGCGGGGATCGTTACACCCTCTGAAAGTGAAAATGCGGGTAAAGTCCTTAATGCCGCCTTTATGACTTATGTTGCCTCTGCGGTAAGTTCTCTTCTCACACTTGCCTACTACCTTCTGCGGGCAAGAAGCATGGATGATTGAATTTGCCAGAAAATAAAGGATACCGGGAATCATATTTTTTCCGGACATCCGGTAAATAAATACAGATTACTTCGGGTCCCTGACCGGCTTACGGGATCATTCCGTTATTTCTACAGGAATGATCCTTTTACGGTCGGGAAAAACCGGTCAGTGACGGGTGAAATAATCCGCACAGATCTTTTTGAATTTGTTGGGATAATCCACTGCAAAAGATCTTACGCCCAGATCCAGAATGGCAAAAAGATCCTTCCGTTCAAAATGCCAGGGCAATACCTGTAAAAGAACATTGTGTTCTTTTGTGATGCGCAAGGCTTCTGAAACATATTCCGGGTCAAGAGCGTATCTCCAGCTTTTGTCCACCGCGTTGTAGAGATGCAGCTGTACTTCCGTGATCCCCTCAAAGTCTTCTTTCCATATCCTGTTGAACTGTTCAGCGATCTTTTCCGGACTGCCCCCCAGCCAGTTTTTCGTTCTTGCTTCAGGAGCATATTTTTTGAATTCCCGTAAAAGGTCAGGGTCACAGCAGGCAAAGGTGATCTGACTTGCCACACCGTACGAATTTATCATCTCTGCAAGAGTTTTTATCTCCACTCTCTTGTAGTCGATGACCATATTGCGTTCCGGATGTTTCTGCAATATGGTAAAAAGTGTTGCCAGATCCGTTACATGCTGATCCGGAAAATCTTCCCAGCCGATATCCACGCTTTTCAGTTCTGCCCAGGTCATTTCCGATACTTTACGGCCTTTCAGATGCTCCGGAAGATTTTGGCAGATCCGGTCAAGGGTCTGGTCATGGAGAGAAACCAGAACACCGTCGGACGTTACATTTACATCTGCCTCCGGGCGTCCGCCCAGTTCCCAGCCGTATTCAAATGCTGCAATACAGCTTTCCGGCAATTCCACACCGCCGCCTCCGGCACGGTGTGCTTCCCAGAGAATGATCCCGTCTTTCATAAAAAACTTCTTTCTGTTTTATATTTTGTTGTTATTTCAAAAGAGCAATGGAACGCAAAGCGGCATAATCTTTGCCGGATTTGCTGATTTTTACAGAGATCTTTCCATTTTCGGCAATAAGTACAGTCCATTTGCGTTCCGGTGCCTTGATCGTCATGCTTCTCCCATTGATATGCAGCATAAATTCTTCTGTGGAATCTTTGTCAAGAGTGATTTCCAGAATATTGCCGGAACGCGCCTCAAATTCCACTGTCACACTGCCGTTGGGAAATACGGTATTTCCTGCATAACGTACGGGTCTGCCGTTTTGCAGTAAACTGTGGCTTGCGTGCATGGCTCTTCCTGCACGGATATCATCATAGATCCCGCCGGGAATGACAAAGTCGGCTACTTCTTTGCGGTCAAGCATCTCTTTTCTTGCCGCATATTCCGCTTCATACTCCTTGAGGTATTCTTTGCAGAGGAAACGCAAAGCGGAAAAATAGACTCTGTCCAGATCGTCTTTCGGCGGAGGGGCACCATCGCAAACACTCAAAAGTGTGGGGAGGGGGGCATTTTTATCTGCCATTTCCTCTGTGATCTTTTCCCATGCCTTTTCTGCGGTCTCTTTCAGGATAACAGGATCGGATTCCATTTTGTCCATGGCATCAAAGTAGGCACAGATGACAGAGTTGTATGCAAAAAGGGCTTTGGATACCTTTATGGCGATCTTCCAGCTTCTTTCATGTTTCTTCCACTCTTCTTCTGCCATTTTCCCCTTGAGAAGCATGATTTTCTCCAGTCCTTCCTCTGCAAGACGGCACGCTTCCTCCTTTTCCGCAAGAATATTTTTTCTTCCGGGAGTCATGATACCGGAACGCAAGCCCCACATATCCTTCTGTAAAGATAATACCATATTATCCCGGAAGAGGCTGAAGGAACCGCCTGCTTTGATCCACTTGAAATCCTGCTGGATGGGGAATTTATGATAGACGCAGTTCATATTGATGAAATTGATCTTCTGCACACATTCAATACCCTTCAGCTGCAATTCTGTCATCTCTTCCGCACAATGTGGATATTTGAGAAGAGCATACTCTTTCAGCACGCTTTCAATGGTCGCCCTGTCATCCCGGATGAATCTTGTGTAGGCAAAAAGATTGATTTCCTGGGCGGAATCAAAGATATTGTTGCCGATACGGTCAAGACGGATGGCATAACGGGAAACATCTTTGCTTTTGCCTTCCTGAACATACCGGTAAATGTTTTTGATATTGCACGCGGGAAGATACCCCGCCCCCAGAAATTCTCCCAGACCGTCACATTCCGCATTAAGAAAAGTATTATCCTGTTTCACAAGGAAGGGATTATTGGGCAGGAAGGGGACAAAATCGTAGGGGGTGATCTTTGTTTCAATATCAAAGGAAAACTCTTTTGCCGCGATCCTCGCGCCGGCAAGGATGTCTTCATAATCCTGCGCTATGGAACCGAAGGAACGCAAAATAAAGCGTTTGCCGGCATTTTTGTGTTCCCGGGCAAAAATTTTTACGATCTCATAAACCACCTGATCCGGGGGATAACGGTCGGGGCGGGAATTATGGATCACGGAAAAGTCTGCTTCCGTAAGGGTAAGCACGATCCCGTCCAGATCAGGTACTTTATCAAAAACATTACGGATCTTATAGCGGAGAAAATCCAGAAAACATTTTCCCAGAAGATCGAATTCCCCCCGTTCATCCATCATTTCCGGACAATCTTCCAGCAACCCTTTGGGGAGCATGATCTCTCTGTGCCAGTAATAAAGAGGTTTACCGATGCTGTGGGCAAGGGCGGTTATTTTCCGCATTTTTTCAATTTGCTCCTTTACCCCTTCCTTGTCACAGAGTGCATGAGTTTTGGGATAGGGTTCATAAAGAGCAAGTCCGTTCATGCCGCCGAGATGATGGGCAAAGGGACCGCAAACTTCAAAACTGTCAAAATCATATTTTTCCGCTTCTCTGACGATCCGTTCCATATATTCCACATCCACATGGGAAGGGTGCATCAGAGACCAGGTGATCTCATGTTTTTTCATAAATCTGTCCTCTTTCTGTAATAGATTGTTTTCCGTATAAGATACACCATTTTGACTGAAAAAGCAATATTTCCTGCTTGCATATTCCGGAAAAAAACAGTATATTTATCAGCAGGAATAAAAGAAATCACAAAGAAAGATCTTATCATGTCAAAATCCCATCAGATGGATATGTGTCACGGACCGCTGTTTCGTAAAATCGTCCTTTTTACACTGCCGCTTCTGGCAACAAATATATTGCAGCTCCTTTTCAATGCCGCCGATATGGTGGTATTGGGGCAGTTTGCCAATCATCAGGCGATGGCGGCTGTGGGAGCGACGGTCTCCATCAACAGTTTTTTTGTCAGTCTTTTCATGGGATTGGGGATCGGATCCAATGTCCTTGTGGCAAGGTTTTTCGGTTCCGGGGATAAAGTACAGCTGCGGAAAAGCGTGCATACTTCCATGTTTGCTTCCATTCTCTGCGGACTTATCCTTATGGTAGTGGGGCTTTTTGCCGTAAGACCGCTTCTTACGCTTATGAAAACTCCGGAGGATATTCTGGAAAAAGCCTGTCTTTATCTCTATATCTGTTTTTCCGCCACACCTTTTATGGTGATCTACAATGTGGGGTGCGGCGTATTGCGGGCGTTGGGGGATACCATGCGTCCCATGTATTTTCTGATGATCGCAGGAGTGATCAATGTTATTTTGAATGTTATCCTTGTCGTTGGATTCAAAATGGAAATGGCGGGGGTTGCCATCGCAACAGCGGCTTCCCACCTGTTTTCCGCGGCAATGATCTTTTATGTGATGTTCCGTTCAAAGGAGGATTGCCAGATACGGGTGAAAGAATTGAAACTTGACGGTCCCATTTTCCGGGAGATGCTTGCACTGGGGATCCCGGCAAGTATCCAGAGCTGCTGTTTTTCCCTTGCCAATATGGCGATCCAGTCCTCCATCAATTCCTTCGGTTCTTTTGCTGTTGCCGGGTGTACCGCCGCTTCCGGGCTGGAAGGTTTTGTATGGATCTGTTCCTATTCCTTCCATACCACCTCCCTCTCCTTTACCGCACAGAATTTAGGCGGAAAACACTTTAAACGCATTATCCGGAGTGTATTTTTATGTATTGCCTGTGCTGTGACCGCAAGTCTTGTTCTGGGATCTGTCTTCTTTATTTTTTCCCGTCCCATGCTTGCCTTGTATAATCCTGATCCGGAAGTTATCCAGTGGGGGCTTGTCCGGGTGAGGATCATGTTTGCCAGTTATTTCCTTTGCGGGATCCTTGATGTGATTTCCGGACTTTTGCGTGGATTGGGACACTCTCTTGTTGCCACGATAGGATCTCTGGGGGGAGCATTTTTCTTCCGTATCGCCTGGGTCTATCTGGTCTTCCCCCATTTCAGAACGATGCAGAATCTTATCATCTCCTTCCCCATTTCCTGGGTATTGGTGATTACTTTCCACAGTATTTTTGCTTACTTCATCCTGCGGAAACTTTTCCGGGAAAGAACCTCGAAACATGGGCGGCTTCTGGAAAGTCTGCAAAACAGTGCCTGCCGGCCCGGTCAGTCGGCAGTAAGACAGTAAAAAACTGCCGCAGGTCATTAAAACTTTCTGCGGCAGCATTGCTTTTGTACAGGAATTCTTTTTCAGAAGCACCATTTGCCGTTGCGGAAAATGGCAACTTTCTCCCCGTTACGGGTAATGCCGTCAATGGATAATGTATCGTTGCCGATCATAAAATCCACATGGATCATGCTGTCGTTTACTCCCATTTTCAGCATCTCTTCCCGTGTGTATTTATCAAAATCCTTCACGCAATCGAAAAAGCCTCTGCCCAGAGCCATGTGACAGGCGGCATTTTCATCATAAAGAGTGCTGTAGAAAAGAAGTCCGGTTTCATTGATGGGGGAATCGCATCCGATAAGAGCGCACTCTCCCAGGTAGGCTGCACCTTCATCCATTGCCACCATTTTTTCCAGTGCCTCCTGACCTTTGGCAGCTTTGACTTCCACTACTTTCCCTTCATGGAAACGGATGGAAAAATCTTCGATCAATGCCCCCTGCCAGGAAAGAGGTTTGCTGGAATATAAAATACCTTCCGCATCGCCCTTTTTCGGCGTGGTGAAAATCTCTTCGGAAGGAATATTGGGATTGAAAACTCTGCCGGAAAGATCTTTTTCCGCAGCTCCGGCAAAGACGCCCTGTTCCATAAGTCCCACAGAAAAATCTGTTCCATTGCTACTTTTGTATTCCAGACGGGCAAAATTGTACTTGTTCAAAGCGGCACAGCGGGAATGGATCAAAGCATTGTGTTTATCCCAGTTGGCGATCCCGTCCCCGTTGGCTCGTGCGGCGGCGAGGATGGCTTCCCAGAGTTTTTCAATAGCTTCTTCCGCCGGGATACCGGGAAAAACTTTCATCGCCCACTCTTTACCGGGAACTCCGGCAATACACCATTGATGTCTGTTTTCTGTTGCTTCCCTGAAGGGTTTGATTTTGGGGAATCTTGCCATCTGCGCTCTGGAACGTTTTCCCTGATCCACACCGTCCATTCCGTCGGGATCATCGGAATCCAGCCACAGAAGTGCCGGAAGTTTGTCGGCTCTCCACTGCCATTTGGCAAGGACCCAGCTTTCCACTTCGGAAAGCGTTTCTTCAGTCTGGTAGATATGATCAAGTTTCTCTGTTGCCATATCTGTCCAGTTTACTACCACCTTTGCGGCTCCCGCCTGATAACATTTTTCTACGGTCATACGTACAAATTCCGGCTGATCCAGTCCGGCAATAAGCAATACTTCCTGTCCTTTATCCAGATTCAGACCTTTTTTCACGATAAGATCTGCATACGCTTCAAGTCTTTTCTGATCCATAAGTTCCCTTTCTCATATATTTTTTATAAAATTTCAAGGTGAAAAAGATGACACAACTCCATAAACCGCAGTAACGGTCCATCGCCATGTTTTGCCATGCTTTTATATACTTTTTCCATACTTTTTTCCGACATGCTGCCGCTTTTTGAAAAGAATTTATCTGCAAGACAGATGAGTTTCTCTTCTTTTGTTTCCGGCAGAAGATCTCTGCGGGGAAGGGGAAGATTCTGTGCTTCTATTTCAGAAGCAGTCAGCCCGCTTCCTGTATGACGCTCACAGATAAGGGCATATACTTCCAGATCGCAAGAATGTTTTTTTCCATATTCCCGCAGCATTTCCGCCCCCAGAAGTCCGTGAAGCATATAGTGTTCTTTTCCGTGACAGTGGATATCCGGGGCGTGACACATTTTTACGCCTATATCGTGCAGTAACGCACCGTTTTCCACAACGGAAAGATCTATTTGATTCTGTTCCTCCTCCGGAAGAGATTTGAAGATCTCTATAGCCTTCATCTGTACCTGACAGCTGTGGAGAAAAAGATCCTCATACAAAGGATCAGTCTTATCCGGATAAAAAGAGTAAAAAATATCCAATGCCTGTGTCAAATCCATATTTTCCCTGTTCTCCTGTTTTATCTGAAATATACCATTTTTTTTCAGGAAATCAATATTTTCTGCGGGAAAAGAGGGGAAAAACCGGTAAAGTTTGCTCTTTTATATAGAAGAATATGTTTTTTTTCTGGAAAAAAGATAAAAAAGGTGCTATATTATTGCCTGAGGAAAACGACTCTTTAAAGAAAGAGAGCAGAATATGACAAAGATCCTTGTATTGAATGGGCCGAATCTTCAGCTTCTCGGTACGAGAAAGCGGGAAGTTTACGGAAGTATTACGCTTGAAGAGATCCGGCAGAACCTGGATAACATTGCTTCTGAACTTGGTGTGGAGCTGGATTTTTACCAGTCCAATCACGAAGGGGATCTTGTGGACAGGATCGGCAATGCAAAAACAGAGGGCGTGGATGGTATCGTCATCAATCCTGCCGCCTACACCCATACAAGTATTGCCATACGCGATGCCATTGAAGGAGTCAGTATTCCTGCTGTTGAGATTCATCTTTCCAATATTCATGCCAGAGAAGAGTTCCGGCACAAGTCCATGACAGCTCCCGTTTGTATCGGGCAGATCGCAGGACTGGGGCCCGATGGATATGAATGGGCACTGCGCGCTCTTGTGCGGTATATAAGAACAGATAAATAACGTATTACATAAAAACAAACTCCCAAAAACAGAGAGGAAGAAAAAATGAAAATCGACGAGATCAAGACCATTGTAAAACTCATGTCCGAAAACGATCTTACCGAGTTCCGTATTGAGTGCGAAGATATGCATCTTTGCCTGAAAAGAGGCAGTAATCAGCCTGCTGCGGTAATTCCGCAGAATATTATTGCTCCTGTAGCCGCCCCTGTGGCTGCTGCCCCTGCCGCAGCTGCTCCTGCTGTGAAAGCGGAAGCTGCCGGTCCTGCTTCTTCCGGTATTCCTGCTGATGCCGCCAAACTTATCGAATCTCCCATTGTGGGGACCTTCTACCGTGCCTCCGCCCCCGGTGCCGATGCCATGGTGAAAGTCGGGGACAAAGTGGATCCGGAAACTGTGGTCTGCATCATCGAAGCTATGAAGGTCATGAACGAGATCAAGGCTGAAAAATCCGGCGTTATCAAAGAGATCCTTGTGGAAAACGGTCAGCCTGTGGAATTCGGTCAGCCCATCTTTGTACTTGAATAAGCGTAAGGAGAGCTTTTCATGTTTAATAAAGTCCTTATTGCCAACCGGGGCGAGATCGCATTGCGTATCATCCGTGCCTGCCGGGAACTGGGAATCAAGACCGTTGTGGCATATTCCAAAGCGGATGAAAATTCCCTTCCCGTGAAACTTGCGGATCAGGCGGTCTGTATCGGGCCCGCCCCTGCATCGGAAAGTTATCTGCAAATCGAGCGGCTTATCGGTGTATGCGAGATTTGTGATGTGGATGCCATCCATCCCGGTTACGGTTTTCTTTCAGAAAATGCCCATTTTGCGGATGTCTGTGCTTCCTGCAATATCACCTTTATCGGGCCGGGCGCAGACCAGATCCGTGCCATGGGGGATAAATCCAATGCCAGAAGCACCATGCGGAAAGCGGGAGTACCTGTGACACCCGGAAGTAACGGGGTGATCAGAAGTGAAGAAGAGGCCCTGAAAGTAGCCCATGAGCTGAAATATCCTGTAATCGTGAAGGCTTCTGCCGGAGGCGGCGGAAGAGGAATGAGGATCGCCCACAGTGATCCCAGTCTGATCCAGGGGTACCATGCCGCCTGTACTGAAGCGGAAAAGGCTTTCGGAAACGGGGAAGTATATATTGAAAAATTTATTGAAAATCCCCGCCACATCGAAGTACAGATCCTTGCGGACTCTTACGGCAATGTCCTGCATCTGGGGGAACGGGATTGTTCTCTTCAGCGCAGACATCAGAAACTTATTGAGGAATCCCCCTCTCCGGCACTGACTCCTGCCATCCGTAAAAAGATGGGGGAAGCTGCTGTAAAAGCCGCAAAAGCGGTGAAATATGTCAGCAGCGGTACTGTGGAATTTCTGCTGGGCAAAGGCGGGGAGTTCTACTTTATGGAGATGAATACCCGTGTTCAGGTGGAACACTGCGTAACGGAAATGATCAGCGGCGTGGACATCATCAAAGAGCAGATCCGTATTGCCGCCGGGGAAAAACTTTCCATCACCCAGAAGGAATTGGAACTCAGAGGTCATGCTATAGAATTCCGTATCAATGCGGAAAATCCCTATATGAATTTTGCACCCTGTCCCGGAAGAGTGGAATTTTACTGTCCTCCCGGAGGCCCCGGTGTGCGTGTGGATTCCCATGTGTTTACAGGGTATTCCATTCCGCCGCATTATGACAGCCTTATAGGTAAACTCATTGTTTACGGCGATACCCGTGAAGAGGCTATTGCCAGAGGCAGACGGGCTTTGGCGGAATATCTTGTGGAAGGGGTAAGCACTACGATCCCCTTTGAAAAATATATTCTGGAAAGCAAGGAGTTCATTGAAGGCAGATACGATACCTCCTTCATTGAACAGCTGCTCAAAAGCGGACACTTCACCAATCAGAAATAAACCGGTAACCGGAGACAGAACATGGCAAAACATACACAGATCAAAACCCCCGCTGTGCGGGAATCAGCTGATTTTCTTCTGGAAAAGAATGATTGCGGCAGGATCGCCGTTACAGAGCGGGCCGTTGCCATGATCGTACGCAACAGCGCATACAGTATTCCTGCTGTGGCAAAATTAAGCGGGAATACTCTTGTGGACAATATTGCAGAACTTGTAGGCAGTAAAAGCATGAAGGACAGAGCTATCTGCGTCAAAGCGGAAGAGGACGGCGTTCTTGCCATCGAGATCGCCATTACCATCCGTTACGGCTATAATCTGCCGGAGACCGCCGCCGAATTACAGAATCTTATTGCGGAAAATGTTTTTGCAATGACCGGACTTACGGTTGCGTGTGTGAATGTGATCGTAAGGGATATGGAAGAACCGGACGAGAGTGGGGATGCTGTTGAGGGTAACGGCAATGAGGACGGGGATCTGAACGACTGAGTCCTGCCCGGAACCATTGTTGCGCCGGGAAGGAAAAAACTTACAAAGCAGACCAAAACAGAGGAGAATATAAAATGAATGATGACAATCCGAAAACAAACCGCAGTATTCTCCCCGTGCAGATCCGGGAGATGAGAGAGAAAGTTTCTGCTCCTTCCGGAATCGTCCGGGTACATGAAAGTGTTGTTGCCAGTATTGTAAGGAAGGCTGCCTGTTCTGTGGAGGGGGTATCCCGTCTTGCAGGCAACAGTCTTGTAAACAATCTTGCGGACATTGTGGGAAGCCGAAAGATCTTCGACCGTTCCATTACTATTGTAATGGGGGATAATTCTGTGAAAGTGGATATCCGCCTTGTACTGAAATACGGGTGTAATATCCCCGGTACAGCAAGAAATGTCCAGGAAGCTGTTTCTGAAGAGATCCGGCAGATCACAGGAATGAAGATCGAAGCTGTCAATGTGATCGTTGCGGATCTTGAGTCGGAGGAAACTCCGGAAACTGCGGAAAACGAACCGGAAGGAAATGCTGACGGAAATACTGTAATGGAGATAACTCCGGACGCAAAATAAGATTTTACCGGAATAAATAAAAGGATATGTCCATGAAAGAATTCATAAGTGCTTTTATTCTCAGATTTGAAGAGATGAGAACATCTGCTTTTCAGTATGGTTATATCACCGGGGTGGCTCTCACGATTCTGATGCTTCTGCTCCTGCTCCTGCTTTATTATCTTTTCCGGGCTCCGGTGAAGAGCAGGGGGATCATGCTTGCAACTCCCAACGGTACACTTTTTATTGCGGCTTCTGCAATATCCGATCTGGTAAGAGAAGTGGAAAAAAACTTTACCACACTCAAGATCCTGAAAAGCACTCTGCTGGAAAAAAAGGACGCAGTGACACTGGAATTGAAGATCAATTTCCCGAAAACGGAGGAAAATACCTCCCTGCCTGCGGTTGCGGAGTCATTGCAGATGCAGATCATTCAGGCATTGAAAGATACTTTCGGTATTGACAGCATCAAAGAGATCAATATTGAAGTTGTCCGGGGAAAAGCACTGTCCTGATAACTTCTGACAAAGGATTGTTTATGATTATGTATGGAAAAATTCTGCTTTCTCCTGTTTTGATTCTGGTTCTGCTTTTTTCTGTTGCCGCTGCGCCTTCTGTTCCGGTAAAGAAAAATGTACCGGAAAAAGTTTCCGTTATGGAAAAAAATGCTCTTCTGATTGACGTGCGTACGCAGAAAGAATTTGCCGCAGGACATTTGAAAGGGGCGATCCATATCCCTGATGGCGATATAGCACTTCTTCAGAAAGCCGGGGCAAAAAAAGATACGCCTTTATATCTTTACTGCCGCAGCGGGAGAAGAGTGAAAGCTGCCATAAAGAATCTGAAAAAAGAAGGCTATATGCGTCTTTATGATTTCGGCGGTATGAAAGAAGCCGGAAAACGTCTGGCTCTTCCCGTGGTAAAATAATTGCTTTCTCCTGAAAAACTTTCAGGAGGAAAACTGTATTTTTTTTAAAAAAAACAGTATGAGTGATTTTCAAAGCAGCTCATACTGTTTTTTACATTTATACAATCTCTTTTGGTCAGTCTGCCATTGTTTCCTGACATACCCTCAGAACATTGCCGCCAATGATCTTTCTGATCTCATCATCGGTGTAGCCTCTTTTGACCAATCCCACTGTAAAAAGCGGCCAGTTTGTCCAGGTGAGAGCGTCATAGTGAGCCGGAGTAAGTCCTTCGTGAGTAAGATCTTTTGCCGGGTTCTGCCAGTATTGTTCCCAGATGTGACGCCCCGGCGGCATGGAACCGTTTTCCGGTTTCCAACTCTGGAGGCTTATGCCGTGATCCGTACCTATGGCAACATGATCCACGCCGAATTTTTTTGCCACATAATCAATATGGTCCAGGAAGGAGTTGAAGGAAAGATCCCCTTGCAGGAAAGCGGGATAGGCACAGATCCCTACATAGCCGCCGGTCTTTTTGATTGCTTCAATAACTTCATCGCTTTTGCCCCGGTAGTGGGTGGATAAGGCACCTGCCACCGTATGACTTGCCACCACAGGTTTTCTGGAAACGGCGGCGGCATCATAACTTGTCTGCAATCCGCTGTGCGCCACATCCGGGATGACCTTTGTCCGGTTCATCTCCTCAATGACCATTTTTCCGAAATCACTTAATCCGGCATTGCTTTTTTCTGCGCAGCCGTCACCGATAAGGTTGCGGCGGTTGTAGGTAAGGTGCATCATCCGCACACCCAGTTTTGCGAAAACTCCGATATGGGAAAGAGCCTCCTGGGGGGAAACGAGCCGTTCCGGGAGCGGAACGCCGTTTGTCGTCATGTAAAGAGCTTTATGCCCCCGTTCTTTGATCCCGGGGAGTTGATGGGGGAATACGGCACGCTCATAAAGTTCCGGCATGAGGTCGGTTATATAGGTATAAAAACTCAACCGTTTCAGAAGTCCGTCAATGCTGTTGCCTTCCACCCCGCTGTTCTGGAAAACGCAATCCACTCCGGCTTCTTCCCAGACTTCCGCAAGTTTTTTGCGCAAAGCAGGATTGGATTCATAAGCACCATTCATAATGTGTTCTTCATAGGCAAGTTTGAGTTCATCGCGTCCTGCGTTTTCTTTGATAAGCTGATCCAGGCGGGGGCATTTATCTCCTGCAAGGGGCATAAATCCGTAAGCATCGAAAACGAAGGCTTCTTTGTGCAGTTCAAGACCGTGCTGTAATTCTTTTTCTGTGGGTTTGAGAGCATTGAGGGCCAGTTTCCTGCAATGATCCATATATTCTTCAACGGACATATTCTTTTTTCCTTTCTTATTTACACTTCCTGACCGGTTTCTTCTTTAAGAAGATCAAGGAAAAGTTTTTTATCTGCTGCCTTCATATACGCTTCCCTGCCGGAGATGAACCCATTTTCATAGTGGCTGCGCAATGTACCATCCATACTGCACATCCCCATACCTTTATTGGCTTCGATAATGGTACGAATATTGGAAATAGCCCCCTCCCGGATCGTTCCCGGAAGTCCATCTGTCCACAATAAGACCTCATGGGCGGCAATCCTGCCTTTTTCCTTGCGTTTGCATAACTGCTGGGAGACGACTGCCTGCAAGCACTCTGCAAGCATGGTACGGATCTGGGTCTGTTCATCGGCAGGGAAAGCATCAATGATCCGGTCGATGGTTTTCGGCGCACTGTTGGTGTGCAAAGTACCGAAAACCAGCATCCCCATAGAGGCGCAGGTAAGTCCCAGCCGGATGGTATCCAGTTCCCGCATTTCTCCAATAAGCACGATATCCGGGTCGGGACGCATGGCTCCGCGGAGGGCTTTGGGGAAGGAACGGGCATGAAGTCCCACTTCCCGGTGGACAATGGTGCAATTTTTATTTTTATGCACAAATTCCACAGGATCTTCAATGGTGATGATATGTTTGTTCTGTGTATCGTTGATATAGTCGATCATAGCGGCAAGCGTGGTGGATTTACCGCTTCCTGTGGGACCGGTAACAAGGACAAGACCGCTTTTGAGCTGACAGATCTTTAAAAGCACTTCCGGCAATGCAAGATCTTTTACTGTAAGGATCTTGCTAGGGATCTGACGCATGACAGCAGCCATGCCTTCCTGATTGTAAAGGTAATTACAGCGGAAACGCGCCAGATCCGGGATCTCATAGGCAAAGTCAAGATCATGGTTTTCCAGAAAATTTTTCCAGCGGTATTTGGGATAACAGATCTCCTCAAGCATACTTTCCATAAATTCCGGCGTAATGATATTCTCATCATGTTTTACAATGGAACCATGAACACGGTATTTCACCGGCTGACCAATGGAAAGGTGCAGGTCGGAACCGCCTTTATCCAGCATGGCTTTCAGATATTCGTCAATTACAGGCATGATTTTCTCCTTTCCCTTCTCTTATTTTTTTGCCGCTTCTTCCGCTTCCGCTGCTCTGGCAGCAGCTTCTGCGGCAAATTTCTGTGCTTCCCGGACTGCGTTTTCTTTTTCCAGAAGGGCGATAACAGATTTATCCGTCATCCCCTCCCTGGCGGTATCATAACTTATTGCTCCGACTTTCCATTTTTCCAGAAGGTTCTGGTCAATGGTACACATCCCCACTTTCGCCCCGATCTGCATATTGCCTTTCAACTGGAAGATCTTGCCTTCATTGATGACATTGGCGATGGCAAGAGTATTGATAAGGATCTCATAGACCACAGTCAGTTTTCCGTC
>JAZKZE010000118.1:0-30463 GCA_045612485.1 Victivallales bacterium
AATAACGATACACAATAATTTTCAAAAGAAAGGAAAAGAAAATGAAACACACTCTTATCGTTGCTCTCATGGCTGCTGCCGCATCTCTCATTGCAGCAGAAGCTCCGAAAAAAGCTGAAGTCAAGCCCGCAGCAAAGGAAGCTGCCGCCAAACCTTCTGTCACAAAAGAAGCTGCCCTGAAAGCCGGTTTCGATGAAAAAGTCTGGGGCAATCCTGAATTTGATAAAACATTTGTGATCAAGAAGACCTCATGGAAAATTGCTGATAATAAAGTACCTTCTTCCTGGTATGTTCTGGAACGCAACAAAGGGGAAAGAACTTTTGCAGTAGTTCCCCATGCTGACGGAAACGGTTCTTTTATCCGTATCAGCGGCGGTACTCTGGGAAAAGATTTGCGTAAAGTAGGTGAAAAAAATACTTTCCATATCCGTTACAGAGGCAAAGGAAGCGGTTATCTTTATGTCATTCCCTACAACAAGAAGACCGGCAGCAATCTCAAAAGCAGACTTTTCCATCATTTCAACAATGTGGATGTGAAAGAGTGGAAAGATGAAGTTTTTGAAGTAAATATGCCTGTTCACAAAGACGGTGAAAGACGGGTTTTCTGGTTTACCGCTTTTGATAAATCCACTTTTGAGATCGATTCCATCTATCTTACAACAAAATAAAACAAAAGGTCGAAAATGAAAAGCAGATTGCTCCTTTCCATTCTTTTCGCCGCCGGGGGGCTTTTCTCCCTGGAGGCAAAAGATTATGCCCTTGTGGACAATGGCAAAGTAAAAACCTCCATTGTCCTTACTGACAAAAACTGTCCTGTGCAGAATCATGCCGCACAGGAACTGGCAGAATATCTCACGAAGATTTCCGGCAGTAAAGAGAAAGTCGCCATCGGTACAACCGCCCTCAAAGGCACTTATCCCATCATCCTCAAACTGGATACGAAAGACAAGGCAAAAGCCGACGGATATACTCTCAATGCCACAGATAAAGGCATTACGGTAAGTGCCATCAATAAATTCGGGATTTTAAGCGGCTCTTACGCAATTCTCAAAGACAATACCTCCATTGTCTGGGTATTTCCCGGTGCAGATGGCGAATACTTCAAAATCCAGCCCACAATCAAAGTAAAGAGCGGGAAAAAGACGGTGAACCCCTCCTTTACCCATCGTGATCTTTCTTTCCATGCCATGGCGGTAACAAGTCAGATCTTTGACACATGGAACTGGATGGCAAGAAACAATCTGCGGTACAGCGGTTATCAGTTCCACTTTACAGGAAAATATCCGGTTCTTACAAGAGAAATGAAAAAGCGGGATTTTTCATTGAATATCAATCCTGCCTTCTCCTGTCTGCTTTCCGGTTACACCTGGGGGGATAAGAGAAAAGAGCCTGCCATTGACAAACTCTTCAACGAACATCCGGAATATTTCCCCCTGATCAACGGTAAACGCACCAAACTTACCGGACAAAAATATCAGCCCTGTACCAGCAATCCTGATGTGATCCGCATTTCCGCAAAAAATATTGTGGAAAATATGAAAAAGATTTATGCACTCGGCGGGGAAAAAGGTACTACTGTCGTATTCAATGATGACGGAACCGGCTGGTGTCAGTGTGAAAACTGCAAAAAGATCGATACCCCCAGAGATAAAAAGAACGGCTTTGTTTCCAACCGTTTCTGGACATTCATGAATGCCATGGCTGCTGAAGTTGTCAAACTGGATAAAAAAGGCGAACTTTACGGTCTGGCATATCAGAACTTTGTTGCACATCCGGAAATAAAGATCCATCCCCGGGTGACAGGGGCGATCCTGAGTTACAACCGCCTCTGCTACCGTCACAAAGTGGATGATCCGGATTGTATGCTCAACCGGCCTTTCCATTCCTATTATGAAGGCTGGGCGAAAAAAGGTATTACCCTTGTAGGAAGAGAAGAACTTGCCACCCACGGCAATCATTTCCAGCCTGCGGAGGAAACCTATGTACATCTGCTGAAATATTACAAAAAGAAAAATTTCGGCGGAACCCACATTGCCATTGCCCCTCCGGACGGATGGTATGCAAAACGCAATGAAAAAAGTGCAAAAAAACAGTGGAGAAGTATGTGGCAGACCATGTATCTGCACGCTCTCTATCTGTGGGACATCAATACAGACTACAACAAAGTCTATGAAAAGATGAACTCCTGCTATTACGGCAAGGGCTGGGAAGGCGGTATGAAAAAATTCCGTAAACTTCTCAACGAAACCGCTCACAGCACTCCCGGTTGTTTCGGTCACGGATTTTCTGCTCCCCTGGGCAGACTTCTGGATAAACCCCTTGTGAAAGAAAGACTGCTCCAGTATCTGGAAGATGCAAAAAAAGCCGCAGCAAAAGATCCGGATAAAAGAGCTTTGGCACATGTGGAATTCGATACGGAAAGATTCCGGGAAACATGGCTTAAAGAAAGAGAAGCCTATGTGAAAAATTACCGGGAACTGCGTGCTTATGAAAAGACCGCTCCCATCAAAATCGACGGAAATCTGGATGATAAGGACTGGAAAAATGCCGACATCATCTCCCAGTTCAAAGACAGGTTCGATACCTCCAAACTTGCAGAATATCAGACCTTTATGCGGGTGGTCTATGAACCCGAATACTTCTACTTTGCCGCAGAAATGGTAGAGCCGGATGTAAAGAATATTGAAACAAAGGTCACCAAACGCGATGGTGCGGTTTGGGGGGATGATACCATTGAACTCTTCCTTTCCCATCCGGATATGGGGTCAACCTACTATCAGTTCATCATCAATTCCGCAGGAACGGTCTATGACAGAAAAGGCTTCCCCGGCGAACTGGGCGATCCCTCTTTCAATGCGGATATTCAGCTGAAAACAAAAATTCTGAAAGACCGCTGGGTGGTGGAAGGCCGTATCCCCACAGCACAGCTGGGGGAAAAGTGCTTTACCGGTCAGAGCTGGAAGATGAATGTACTGCGGGTACGGAAACCCAAAGGCAAACAGGGGGTAGGTTCCACCCTTTCCGGCGGAGCCCCCTTTGATACCGGAAGTTTCCTTTCCATCGCCTTCTCCGGCAAACGGGGCATTGCCGCCTCCTTGCATGAAGCGGACAACCGCCTCTGGAAGAATGGTTCTTTCAATGAACAAGCCAAACGCCCCAACAGGAATTTCAAGGACGGGAAAGCTCCCTCCGGCTGGGGATTCGGCAAATATAAAGGCGGTTCTCTTGCCTGGGAACCCATTGCCCCCGGAAGTCCCAATAAGGTTTTTCACGGTGTCAACTGCCGTATTATGAACGACATTGTATCCAAAGCCAAAAACTTCAAGGTCAATTACCGTTACAAAGGTAAAGGTACTCTGGTGTTCTACGTTTACCGTTATGACAAAAAGAACCGCAACCGTCCCTCCAAGATCATTCATCAGGTGAAAGTGGATGCCAAAGACTGGACAAACGGTAAGTTTGAATATGTCAATCCTGCGGAAGATGCCACAGAGCGTCAGGTTTTTGCTCTGCATCTGTACGGGGACTTCTATCTTGATGAAGTATATCTTGCTCCCACAGGCAAATAAAAAAATCAAGAGAAAAAAATAATGATAGAAATATGCTTTTTACTTGCAATGAGGTAGAAAGCATATTTTTTTGGAGAAAAAATGAGTAAAAAATCAATTTTATTGCTTCTTGTATCTTTTGCCGCATTTTCCTTAACGGCACAGATCAAAGTCAAAGATAAAGAAAGCATTGCCTTTGCCGGAGATAAAACTATTGTTGCCGGTAAAGGAAGCAGAGTATATAAAGGATATATGAATCTTGTTGCAGACGCATTGAAAAGTTCTGCAATCAAGGTAAAAACTCTTTCCTGCGGCGTTTCCAATGATACTGCCGCAAGTTTCTGTAAAAGGATGCCTAAAGCTGTCCTTGCCAAAAAGCCGCAGTGGATGATTTTGAGCCTGGGAATCAATGATGCTTTTTCCAAAAAGACAAATCTGGAAGAGTTTAAGAAAAATGTCATTTCCATTCTGGATCTTGCCGGAAAAAGCGGACTGAAAGTTATTGTGCTTACCACGATCCCTTATGGGGAGGTACTTGCAGATGCCAATAATAAGAAACTTGTTCCCTATAATGATTTTCTGCGGGAAGAGGCAAAAAACCGTTCCCTTCTTCTTGCGGATGTAAACAAGGCTTTTGTTGAAGAACTTGCAAAGAAGGAACTTGCCGACATTCCAAGCGGGAAACTTCTTCTCCACAATACTTCCATAAATGGCAGAGGACATTTTGTCATCGCTTCCGTCATTCTGGAATCAATGGGATTTCCCAAAGAAAAAATTGCTTCTTTCCGCACGCAATGGGAAGAAAAATATCCTGCTGCAAGTATTTACCTTAACATCAATTTTTCTGAATTTGTCACTGCCGGAAAAGAGGGTGCAAAGAAAAATATGGGCGTAAAAGAGTATATTGCCGATACGGTAAAGAATGTGAAATAAGGGGAGTATTTTAAGATGAAAAAAATATTTTTTGTACTTTCAATGATCGTTTCCTTTACCCTTTCTGCTGCTGTCATCAACATAAAAGACGGGGAAACTGTTGCTTTTCTGGGAGATTCCATCACCCAGTTGGGCGGCTGGCAATGGCCCTATACCGGGTATATCCATCTTGTGTATGACGGTTTGAAAACAAAAGGAGTCAACATCAAATTCATCCGGGCGGGTGTAAGCGGACATCATTCCACTCAGATGCTCAAAAGACAGAAAAAAGATGTATTGGATAAAAAGCCCCAGTGGATGTTCCTCTGTACCGGAGCAAATGATATGGCATTTAATATACCCATGGATACATTTAAAAAGAATATCATTCAAATGGCGGAGAATGCAAAAAAAGCCAATATCAAAGTAGTTCTTATGACCTCTGTCCCCCGGGAAAAAAGTGAGGCCCGCAATAAGAAATTGATGCCTTACATTGATTTTGTCCGTACTTATGCGAATGAAAACAATATCTATTTTGTGGATGTTTATAAAGCCATGAAAGATACTGCCAACAGTCCGGAATTTTCCCATATCAAAGGGATCCGGTTAAGTTATGACGGGACGCATTTAAATGGATTCGGCCATATCGTTATGGCTTGTGCCATTCTCAAAGAGTGTGGCGTACCGGAAAAAACTCTTGCGGAACTGAAGAAAAAATGGACAAATGATAAGAGATACGCTCTGGAAAACTTTATTCCTGTCACTTCAAAAGAGCAGATCGCCATCCATAAGGCTGCCAAAGCCAAAAATATGAGCGTGGAAAAATATCTCAAAACTCTTTTTAAAGGAAAATAAGAGGATATATATGCAATTATCAAGAGTTTGCATACCTGCTCCCAAAATCGAAGAAGATGCCTACGACTGGTGGAAACGCCACGAATGCAAAAAAGAGTGGAGCAGAAATAATAAGGCAAAAGTCATTTTTTTCGGTGACTCCAATACCCATTACTGGTCAAAGGAGGATGGGATCAATTACGGGGAAGACTCCTGGGATGAACTTTTTGCCGGAAAAGATGTATTGAATATGGGGTACGGTTTCGACCGTATCCAGAATGTATTGTGGCACATTGAAAATGGGGAGGTGGACGGTCAGGAGCCGGGCCTTGCGGTGCTGCTTATAGGATCGAACCATTTCACTGTGACAAAGAATTATTCCGGGGATACGCCGGAAGAAACAGCGTACGGGATAAAGTTTCTTGCGGAAAAGATCCATGAGAAATTTCCTTCCGCCCACCTTGTTGTCATGGAACTCCTCCCCAGCGGACACCGTTATGATAAAAAAATGGCAGTCAACCGTATTTTACGGGAGATCATTCCGGGTATTCCGGATACGGAACTTATTGATGTTTCCCCGGCATTTATGGATGCTGACGGCAATGTGGATCCTCAATATTTCAGAAAAGATATGTGTCATCTTTGCAGAAAAGGCTATATGCTCTGGTATAATGCCATAAAAGAGATACTTGAAAAATATATTTAACAAACATTTGGAGAAAAAAATGGGACTTATCAGAACTTGTATTCCCGCGTCAAAAATCGAAAATGATGCTTATGACTGGTGGAAACGCCATGAAAGCAAAAAAGAGTGGAGCAAAACAAACAAAGCAAAGGCAATCTTTTTCGGCGATTCCATCACCCACTTCTGGTCAAAGGAGGATAATATCAATTATGGCGAAGATTCCTGGGATGAATTTTTTGCCGGAAAAGATGTATTGAATATGGGGTATGGCTGTGACCGTATCCAGAATACATTGTGGCACATCGAGGCAGGGGAGGTGGATAATCAATCTCCTGCCGTTATCGTGGTCAATATCGGAACCAACAATTTTTCCGCTACAAACAATTATCCCGGGGATAATGAGGAAGATACGGCTGAAGGGATAAAATTTCTTGCAGAAAAACTCCGTGCAAAATTCCCCTCCGCCCATATCGTTATCATGGGGATACTGCCCAGAGGCGGCAGATTGGAGAAAATCAGAAAGGTCAATGCCATTTTGCAGAAGACTATCCCCCTCCTTCCCAATACGGAATTTGTGGATGCAGAAAAAGGTTTTCTGGATGAAAACGGTGAAATCGATCCCCGGTATTACAGAAAGGATCTGTGTCATCTTTGCAGAAAAGGCTATATGGTGTGGTATGCGGCAATAAAGGATATTCTTGCAAAATATCTCTGAAAAATCTTTTATTACAGATCTTTTTATAAAAGTTCTTCCATTTTACAATATGGAGGAACTTTTTTTTATGGTAAAATGTCTATTCTTTCAACAAGGGAAAGTGAGGTGGATATGAAGAAAAAAAGTTTTTTACAGCGTATTTTCAGCATTTTTACAGCGGCAGGATGTGTTTTACTTTTTTCTTCCTGTAAGGGAGAAAAAAGCAATCTGGAACCTGTAAGCAATTTTGATGTGGAAAAGTATATGGGATCCTGGTATGAAATTGCCAGAACGCCCAATCCTTTTGAAAAAGATCTTTCTTCAGTGAAAGCAATTTACACACTTGAAAAAGATGGTTCGGTAAAGGTCATCAACAGCGGGATCCTTCCGGACGGTAAAAGAAAAACCATTGCCGGAAAAGCCCTTATGGATGGTAAGGCAGGGGAGGGGCTTCTGAAAGTTTCCTTTTTCCGGCCCTTTTACGGGGAATATAAAATCGTGAAATTATCGCCTCAATATAAATACAGTATCGTTGTATCCGGCAGAAAATATATGTGGATACTTTCCCGGACGCCCCGTCTGACGTTGCAGGATGAAAAAGAAGTCCTTTCCTTTCTGGAAAAACATTCTTTCAGGGAGATGGATCTGATATGGGAACAGAAAGAAAAAAAATGAAATAATCTTTTCAGTATTCATAGAATACTGTTTGAAAAAAATCCTTTCGGGTGTATGTTATGTAAGAGAATACCAGTAACTCAAAAGAAAGGATTTTTTTATGAACAATTTTGAATTCGGTTATTCCCAGGAAGACATTACTCCTGCCTATGGTGCTCCGCTTTGCGGATATTTCAATCCCCGTCCCAATAAGGGCGCATACGACCGTCTTTCCGTAAAGGCGGCTGTGTTCCGTACCGGGGATGAGCTTGCCGCGATCGTTTCCTACGATCTCTGCCTGATCTCTTCCAAATTCTTCGATCAGCTGGAAGAAGAACTTCGGGAAGAAGGTTCCCCTCTTGCCGGCAAAGTCCTCTATTGCTGCACCCATACCCATACCGGACCTTATACCGGCCCCATCTTCGGACTGGATCCTGATGAAGCATATATGGAAGATCTTGCCCAGAAAACCATTTATGCTCTTGCAGAAGCCTATGCCTCCCTTGCTCCCGCCGAACTTTATACCACTGAAACAGAATGTACTTCTCTTGCCTTCAACCGCCGCTATATCATGAAAAACGGCAAGACCCTTACCAATCCGGGTAAACTCAATAAAGAGATCGACCATCCCGAAGGCGGTATTGATCCCCGCATCATGATCATGGATGTGCGTCAGGAAGGCAGAAGTGTGCTTCTCATGGCAAATATTTCCAACCATACCGATACCATCGGCGGCGACATGGTTTCCGCTGACTGGCCCGGTATCATGGAAAATGCCATCCAGCAGGCTGTGGATTACGAACTGCCTGTAATGACCATTATCGCCCCCCAGGGCAACATCAATCACTTTGATGTGACTACTTCCGTTGGACAGACCGGTTATGAAGAAGCCAAACGTATCGGTAAAGCCTATGCTGCTGTTGTGCTTGCCGCACTTTACAAACTGGAAAAAGTGGAAAAGGTCGCCATCAAGACTGCTTCCAGTGAGTTTGAAGCTCCTTATCTGCAGCTTACCGATGAAGAATATGCGGAAGCAAAGAAAGTTTATGAAGAAAATAAAGACGCTGTCATGGAAAGCGGCAGAGACTTCACCAGTGAAGACATAGCCAGAGGCGTGCCTTTTGTAAAGAAATTCTTTGCAGAAAAAGCCATCGGCTGCCGTGAAAATCCCATTAAGGAAAAACGCATCCAGAAACAGCTGATGATCGCTTTCAGCGATGATTTTGCCATTGTTTCCCTTCCTGCTGAACCTTTTGTGGAAATCGGTTATGCCATCCGTGAAAATTCTCCCTACAAGATGACCATGCTTGCCGCACTGGGAATGGGGGAAATCGGATATGTGGGACTTTCCCGCCACTACGGCAACGGCGGATATGAAACAAGTCCCGACCGTTCTCTTGCTGACAGAACTGTCGGTGATGCTATGATCAACAATGCTCTGAAGATCCTGGCAAAATAAGTTTTGTACTCTCTTTGACTGTTTGAAAACTGTAATAAAATACTTTTCAGGCAGTCTTTTTTCCTGTGGAAAAATTTCAGCACAGGTGAATTTGAAAATAATACAGAAAGGTCGTTATCATGTTTTACAATAAAGGATGTGTTACTCAGCGTTCTATGCCCTTCTGGTGTGTGGGCTCTCCCCTTGCCGACCCTTTCGGCGGCGGAGTTATGGAAAAACTGGATTCTCTGGAAATTGCAAAAATCATTGCATGGGCAGGGAAAAAGGGATATATCGAGGCGACTTCTTATCATGATGATGACCTTGTACCCTGGGATCCTGCTCATCCGGAAGATGATCTTGATCCGGCAAGCCCCGTTTACAAAAGACTGCGGGAGCTGAAGGCCATTTTTGATGAGGCGGGTCTGGAAGTAAATTCCTCCATCTGCAATCTTCACGGTCACAGTATGTTCCGTAACGGCGGTCTTTGCAATCCGGATAAGGAAATACGCCTTCTTGCACAGAAAAAAGTGGAACGCACCTTGCGTATCGGACAGTTTTTCGGTGCAAAATATTTTGTGTACTGGGTCGCCAGAGACGGTTTTGAAGTACCGGTTATCACAAAATGGGACAAAGTCTATGATTATCTTGCGGAAGGTTTGAATCATGTGACCGATTACATCCGGGAAAAGAACATGACCAACTATATTGCCGCAACCGTGGAACCCAAGCCCAATGAACCCAGGGGACAGATGTTCCTGCCTACAAGCGGACATGCGGTGGGATTTATTTACGGCAAATTGAAAGAGCCCTCTTTCTGGGGAGTGAATCCGGAGCTTTTGCAGCATGAAAGCATGGCTCTTATGAATGCGGTAATGACAGTAAGTTACCTTTGCAGCATGGATAAACTCAAATTCCTGCATTTCGGCTGTCAGATCAAAGCTCAGTTCGATAACGACTTCCCCCCCCTTGTCGGTCCGGAAGGTCTGAAGGAGACTGTGACCATGTTCCATGCGCTCAATACCATCGGCTGGAAAGGTGTTGTGGAATATGACTGCCACATGCTCCGTGCAGAAGGTACTCCCGAAGAGGCTGTGGAATCAAGAAAACAGTTTATCATTGACTGTACCAATGCTCTGGAAATAGCTCTGGAACTTGCAGACAGGGTCAAAACTCCTTCTGCATATCCTTCCCAGTCGGCAGCGGATCTTGCTTCCATCAGAGAGATGTGTGCATTGCCGGAAGCCAAACTTGTACGTTGAGAAGAAGGGTGAAAAATGCTGTATCTGGGGATCGATGCAAGTACACAGGGGGTCAAAGGAATCGTAATTGACCCGGAAAACGGGGAGATCACGGCGCAAAGCAGTGTGAATTTCGGTCAGGATCTGCCGCAGTATAATGCACCTGAAGGATATATACACAACAGCGATCCGCTTGTGAAACACGCAGATCCCTGTATGTGGCTGGATGGTCTTGAACTTATGTTGAGCCGTCTTGCGGAACAGGATGTGGATATGGGGAAGATTTCTGCCATTTCCGGTTCCGGTCAGCAGCATGGATCGGTCTATCTGAATGAAAAGGCATCCCTTGTCCTTGCTTCTCTGAAGAAAGAAAAAACTCTTGCGGAACAGATGCGGGATACTTTTTCAAGAAAAAGTTCTCCCATCTGGATGGATCGTTCCACGTCGGAAGAGTGTAAAGAATTGACGGAAAAATTTGGTGAGTCGTTGCAATTCCTTACAGGAAGTCCTGCTACGGAACGTTTTACCGGGCCCCAGATCCGTAAATTTTACAAAGAGGAACCTGAAGCATATCAACAGACAGAAAAAATCCATCTGGTAAGTTCCTTCCTCTGTTCCGTTCTCATTGGGAAACATTCTCCCATTGATTACGGCGACGGGGCGGGTATGAATCTATTGGATCTTCATCACCTCTGCTGGGAAAAGGATATTGTCTCTTTTACTGCTCCGTCTTTAATGGAGAAACTTCCTGATTGCGTGCCGTCCGGTACGATGGCAGGGTATCTTGCTTCCTATTTTGAAAAATACGGATTGAAAAATAATATTCCTGTGATCGTCTGGTCAGGGGATAACCCCTGCAGTCTCATCGGAACCGGCTGTGCCTCCTGCGGGACAGCCGCCATCAGTCTGGGAACAAGCGATACGGTTTTTGCCACGATGCAGAAATATGAACTTGATCCGGAAAAATGCGGTCATGTTATGGGCAATCCTGCCGGCGGATTCATGAGTCTCATCTGTTTCAGCAACGGTTCTCTTGCAAGAGATACTGTCCGCAGGGAGATCGGGGCAACGTGGGATGAGTTTGATGCTCTGGGGGCATTGGCTCCTGCCGGAAGCGGTAAATTGATGCTGCCCTATTTCCAGCCGGAATCCACTCCTGCCGTTCTTGTGCCGGAAGTAAAATATAATTTTGATCATGCTTCCGCCCGTCCGGAGGAGAAAGTAAGAGCTTTATTGGAATCCCAGGCTTTGAGTATGCGGAAACATACATTGTATTTAAGTGAGCCGGTAAAAAAGATCCGGCTTACCGGGGGAGCCTCCCTCTGCGGAAGTTTCCGTCAGATCATTGCGGATGTTTTCCAGGCGGAAGTGGAAACGATCCAGGTAAGCAATTCCGCAGGATTGGGTGCGGCTATGCGGGCTGCTGCGGCGGAAGGAAAATATTCTTTAACAGAATTGAATTCTCTCTTTACTGCGGCAACGGAAGTAGTTTTCCCGGATCCCGCCAAAAAAGAAATGTATGAAAAAAGTCTTCTTCTTTATGGCGGGCTGGAAAAAAGCAGATAATATTTTTTCTGAAAAAGATTTTACCTGGCTGCTGCAAAAGTAATCCTTTGCAGCAGTTCTGCTTTTTAAAGGGAGATAAGGTATCTGACAAGATTTTTCAGGGAAGGGCGGGCTTTCCAGGCTTCTTTTGCATGGAAGTGCCGTTCTTCTTTTTTCTTTTCCTTTGCGGCTTCCCGGTAGAGTTTGTTATGATAATCCGCATAACGTTTTTTTGTTGTAACTGGATATTTTTCAGCGATTTCCGGGTTGGATTTGATAAAGGAATCAAATACGCCAAATGAGATCAGAAGTTTTTCATAAGTAGCCCCGGAAAGATTGCTGGAATGTCTTCTTCTGTAAAAGACCGGCTCCTGAACGGCGGCAAATTCACATTGCAGAGATAATTGCAGGAAAAATGCGTAGTCATAGGATACTTTCAGTTTTTCATCAAACTTGTATCCATTCCGGAAATATTTTACCGGAATGAGTGTACCGCAATTATTTACCACAATGTGACTTAACAATTTTTCCGTGATATTGCCGGATGGATAATCTTTCACCTTCTTTTTTGTAGGAAGGATATTTCCTTTTGCATCAATGGTCTGATACGTACCGTAGGAACAGGTATTTTTCTTTCCTGCAAGGGCATGGTAAAGTCTTTCCACTGTATCCGGGAAAAAGAGATCGTCGGAATCATTGAATACGATATACTCCCCCTGTGCAAGACGTGCTGCATGATTTTTTGCGGCGGCATCCCCGGCATTTTTCTGATAAACATATTGGATGGAAGGATATTTTTCCAGCATCAATTCTTTTGTTCCGTCTGTGGACCCGTCATCAATGACAATGATCTGGCATCTTGGATAGGTCTGGGCAAGCAGGGAATCCAGAGAGAGTGCGAGAAAATCCTTCCGGTTATAAGCGGAAACCCCGATGGTGATCAGGGGAAATATTGTATTTTCAGATGGTTTTTCATTCATAATTTTCAATTCCTGTCATCCTATAATGTAGCACTTTTTCAGGAAAAAGCAAGAGAAACTGTCAGGAAATAAATTCTGCAAGCAGACAGCTGCGGGGGGCAAGAAGTTTGCTTAATACCCCGTTTTGTGTCCTGACTTTCTCTTCTTTCCAGAAATCTATTCCTGAGGAAAGATTTATCCCGTAAGAAGCAAGATCCAGCGAGAACATCTTTTCCTCCTCCGTCCAGTTGATGAAAAGTATCCTTACGCCTTTGCCGGGAAGGATCTGTATATAGTAAGAAGGCAGTTCGCTTGTGAAAAGATCCAGAGGGACGGCGGATGCCCCCTGTATTGCCGATATCGTTTTTCTTGCCAGACGCAAGCCGGAAACATTCAGAAGCGGAAGATTATCGGATAATGTTCTTATCCCGGCGGAAACAAGAACCAGGGAAAGGAGTACTTCCAGTTCATTTTCCCTGCTTGTTGCAAGACTGTATTCCTGATAAAAAGCCGGATTGCCGCCTTCCTTTTTATTGTAAACAAGGCAGGGCCGCAGTTGATTCAATGCCGGATCATCACTTGTTTCCACCCCCCGGCAAAGTGCAAAATCCGGATCATTGAGCCACCTTTTCCCGTTGAAAGGATACAGGGAAACGATGTCGGAAGCATTTGCTTTTATGCAATCCCATTTTGCATGAATATCATGTCCCACCCGTATTGCTTCCGCTCCGGGGTTGCCGCATAAATAGGGATAACCGCACGCCATAAGTTCCGCTCTGCCGTTGACAGCCTGATTCACTGTGGCAAAAAGATCGGGGATATATCTGCCTCTGGGAACGGTCATATCCTTTACCTGCGGGATCGTTGTCATGGGGGCAAGGAAGTCCAGTTTGAAGTATTTATACCCCATGGAGGCATATCGGTCAAAAAGTTCAAACCAGAATTTATGGGCATCCGGATGGGTGGGGTCAAGGATAAATCCCCGGCGTTCCATACAGTTGAACATCATTGCCGGGACGCCGTCCTCCGATTTTGCCAGCATATCATACTTTGTCTGGGCGATCCTTGTTATCCCCTCCACGATCCCCGGGGCGATCCACAATCCGGGTTCAAAGCCCATTTTGGCAAGATTGGAAGCAATTTTTTCCATGCCGGAGGGGAAGAGACCATTGTGTACCCATTCCCCGTAGGCATATTGCCAGCCGTCATCAATAATGATCCTTTTCACATGCCGGGACAAGACCGGATCGGAAGCGATAAATTCCGCATTTTTCATTACCTCTTCCTCCGTGACTGTCCAGCGGTAGTAGTCCCAGGAGTTCCATGCACAGCGGACAGGGGGAATATCCTTTTCCGCAAGAGGTTCTTTCATGGAAAAGACCGGAAAGGAGGGATTCTCCTTTACAGAACAAACGTGCAGGGAAAGAGGCGGAAGGGTAAGATATCTGTTTGCATTATTGTGGAAAAGAGTAAATGCCGAAAGCGTGAGAGAACGCTTTTTTCCCTGTTTTTTTACTGTCCCTGCCAACTGGGGGATGTGTTCCGGATTCATCGGGTAATAAATATGCAGCTGTTTCTCCCCTTTCCGGGTCATTACAAGATCAAAAGCAGAAAAATTTTCCGCCTGTTTGACATTTGAAGGCAGAATACTTTTTGTCCTTCCCCCGGGCAGATTCATCGCTCTTGCGAGAATATGATCCGGAAGAAAAGTTTTTGCATCCCGGAAATAACTGATCTCCAGATTTCTGAAAACCTTTTTCAATTTTGCGGAAAGGGAGATGACCACTTCATGATCTGTTACCGTAAAAGACAGAAAATATTTGCCGGAAGAATGGACCGTTTCATATTCAAGAAGAGTATTTTCCTCGTTCTCATTTTCTCTACAGACAAGTTTCCAGTTCTTGAGAATACAGGCCCTGTTATTGCCGTAACGGATCTGGATCGCCGCATCAAAAAGGGCAAAATCCGCAGTGAAAAGCGAATAAATGCCGTTTTTTTCATTGAAGGAAAATTCAGTGAGAAGGGGGTAGTCAATCGTGCTGTTTTCGTTCATGTGCCTCTCCTTGTGTTGCTTTATTCCTGCAATATATGGTACGATATAACGATTTTAATTTTTTTCAAGTCCGGCAGAATACAGAAAAAACGTTTTTTTCAGATATTTTCCTCTTCCGTTATTTCTTCTTTGCTTTTTTCTCTTTTTTGAACTTCTGTTTGAATTCCAGAAGCCCGGGGATCTGTGGCGGATTAGGGGGGACTCCCTGCCGTGTCAGATAATAGTTGGCAACCTTCTGCTGGGAAATGATCTGGTTTTTTCTGTACTCCCCCGGCGTACAGGAAAACATGCGTTTAAATTCTTTGACAAAAAAGGCAAAGCTCCTGTAACCGCATACCTTTGCTATATTTTCTATCCCCAATCCTTCCGATTGCAGCATCTGCCGGGCGTACATCATCCTTGTCCGGATCACATACTGTATGGGGGAACAATTCATATATTTCTGAAAAAGACGGTTCAGGGTACGTTCCCCTATCCCGTATTTGGCAGACATTGTTTTTAACGTGATCCGTTCTGTGATATTTCCATGTATATCTTCAATGATACGCGACAAGCCGCCGGGAAGTTCCAGCGGGGCATCTTCCGGAGGCAGATGCAGCAGAAATTCATAGGTGATGGCAGACAGCTTCCTCTGCATATCCTCTCCGCCTGACACCGCAAGAGTCCGTATGTCATCAAATACCCGGGAAATGTAGGAAATATCCGCTCCGGCTATAACCGTCTGTTCGGCAAGATACCCCTGCTCGCACAAAAGGGTCACAAGTACCCCGTGACTGACCATAATGTACCGTTTTTCCACATTTTCCAGTACTTCAAAATCATAACGATGCCCCGGCCTTGTCAGAAAGAAGTCCCCCTTTTTGAGTTTGAGAGTTCCTTTACCCTCCTGTTTCAGGATAAGTGTACCACAGGTCACAAGCTGGAAGGACCAGTAGGGCTGATAAAGATTGCCTGTCTTGCCGGCAAGGAAAACGGATTCCCCGTATCCGGCAAGAAACAATACCCCTGTATTGAGAAAAGATATTCTGTTGCGGGCAAGCAGAAGCTGTTCGCTGTGCTGACCGCTTTTTATATCTGATTTCAAGAATGGCTGCTCAAACATAATATTCCGGAAAACTTGCAGGATGAAAAATCATTCTTCCGTGAGTGCAGAAGAAAGTTTTTTCTGCAAATCCTCAAGATATTGCAGTTTTTCTTTCATGCTTTCCGGCGTGAACATACGGACGTAGGCTTCTCCGTGCCAGCCCTGACGGGGATCTTTTTCCACCCACGGAAGTGCTGCTTTCACATTTTCCATTTCTCCATTGACAATATGCAAAAGTTCCGGAATTTTATTGTCATCCCAGTTGAGCCGCAATCTGTAGGCACGGTAGGCATGTTCCGCACTCTGCATAAGGGCGGCGCAGATAAACATATTGCCTGCTTCATGCTTTTCATCATTCCCGTCAAGAGCTTCCAACATACTTTCCGCAGCGATCTTCCAGATCACCGCCATTTTGCCCAGATTGGAGATCAATTCATCCAGAGAGAATTTTCCCGGCATATTTACCGAGCCGGAAAGATCATCCCCGCGGTTTTCACAGGGGCGGTAGGAGGTTCCTGCTGTACGGTCATTCAACGCTCCTGTATTGAATATAGAGGTATAGGAGAGAGCGTGGGCGTGACAGCCTCTGTAAAGGAAGGGAATGGCAAAAGGCATATATTTTGATCCCTGTTCCATAAGATCCCATGCCCAGAGAACCCCTTTGGCATTACAGGAGGGAAAGTAATATTCCGCAAATGCGGTCAGAGCTTCTTTCATATCGGAGGATACATCATCCCGCAGAAAGAAATTGAAACCTGCTGTATTGGCAGAAGTGGTATTGCCGAAATTCCAGCACCCCATATAGCCGATCTCCGGATTCTTTTTCAGATAAGACGCCTTCCGGAAAATATTGGTCATAATGGGCAGATCCAGGACAGACCCCAGTTCGTGGGTCGTTCCAAGTTGCAGTTTCAGCATCCCTTTCAATCCTATGCTCCTGCCGTATTCCAGTGTTCCGGTACAGCGGGGGGAGGGGCCTGCGTAAGTAAGAGAATATTCATCCATGGGGAAGGAAGGCCTTTCCACCATATCCTGTACGCCACCCCGTTCACAGTCCGCCATCAGGATCACATCTTTGGGCAGTTTTTCCAGAAGTGCTTTGCAGGGAGTGGGAAGCCACATAGCCCAGCCCCAGTTCCATGCGATCACTGAGAGTTTGTCTGATTCCTTCCGGATCCCTTCCCGGATAAGAAGGATCTCTTCCAGTGCTACTTCCCAGCCCTCCCGTTCTTTGCAGCGGGGACACTCGATCAAATGCGTCCATTTGGTGGGAGAATGTTTCTTCCTGTGGGAGTAACAGTGTCCGGGGTATTCACTTGCGGTGATCAGGATGACGCCGCCCAGATCCGGTACGTTTTTTGCCAGGAAGGATGCCGCATCCCGCATCCAGTTTTTCACAGCAGGGACACTTGTACACAATGAAGCCACTTCCAGAGGTTCCTCCATGTGTTCTTCAATAAGCTGCTCACTGCTCATTTCGATCTGTCCGGCACATTCGGGGTGATTTTGCCAGAACTTTGTATTGCCTGTGGCGATCCCCCGGACCGGCTGGAAATAAAGAAATACTTTTATCCCGTGTTTTGCCGCCCTTGCCACGAGGGTATTGAGGGCGGAAATATGCGCCATGGCATTTTCACCGAATTCCGGAAATTCAGGAACAATACTTATGCTGGCAAGGACCGCATGAAGCCAGATGGCATTGAACCCGTTTGCGGCAATATCTGCAAGGGCTTCATCGGTATAGACATTAACTGCGGTCAGGGTTTCATCTTTGGTATTATCCAGTTTCAGTGAATTCAGCCCGCCGAAACAACTGTAGGGGGAACGCCAGATCTTGTACTGCATAAATTTTTCCTTGATTTATTTTTTGCGTATACAAAGGAAAAGGAGACAGAACAGAAGCTGTCTCCCTGTAGGTTTATTTTGTTTTTCCGGGAATATTTTCCGCTGGTTTTTTCTGTTCCGTGCCTTTCAGCGCGTCTGCTGCGATTTGTCCTCTTATCCTTGCTGCCATTTCCGGAGAAACACTCTGCATAAGAGCCTGGGCGATCTCCGCTTTCATCTGACTGAAGGGTGGCAGTTTCAACCGGTCAACATCCATTCTGTGGGTGAACTCCCTGTAAATGGATTCTGCAATCTTTAAATGCCCTTCCGCCGCAAGATAATCCCCGTAACCGAGAAGGATACATGCTCTCACGATCAGACCGGAAATAAAGTCCTGTGCCTGTTTGTAACCCGCCTGTTTGACCTCCTCCTCCCAGGATTTGATCACATAACGGTCGAAAGACATATATCTTGCCCCATTTGTCTTGGAGAATTTTCTCAATTTGTCAAAATACTCTCTTGCTTTGGAATACTGCCCGAAACTGTACATGGTGGCGATCGCCCTGGACATGAAGTTTTCGTAAGCATGACGGAAGGATGGTACTTTGGGATTATCCTTTATCGCCTGTAAATAAGATTCCGAAGCGGCATCCGCTACAGAAATATTCGGCACCAGCAGAAAATCCATATTGGGGGTCTTGCCCACAAACAACATTCTTCCGTTGGTAAAAATAACCTGCAGAGACTGGGTGATCATTCTGTGACAATCCATATCCGTACGCTGGGGACTGTGTTTGATCCCCATGAATGCCCAGTAGATCGCAAAAGATTCCGGCAGGAACCAATCCAGTTCCCCGTACTTTGTATTTACTTCATGGATCACACCCGGTTCAAGTGCAAAAACATCCTTCAGCCATTTCACCCGCAAGGTATTTTCCAGCATCTGTGCTTCCGCGGGGACAAGTTCCCTTTTCAGTTTTTCCGGAAAAACTCCGCCGGTCTGACGGAAATGCAATGAAAGAGCTTCCACGCTTGCAAAATTGTTCTTTTCCAGAACCGTATAAAGGTTGCTTTTCTCCGGTAAAGCCCTGCGCAATGCACGGAAATCCTTCGGGGAATCCGCCAGAGCTTTCCAATCTGGATAGTGAACGCCGGTAATTTTCAGCATCTGCATGGCGATCTGGTATTTATAATATCTCTGGGCATCGTCCAGAATATTCCCCAGTTTATGCTGATAGATCCAACCCAGCTCTTTATACAATGTGGGGTCATTGGGGTTGTAAGCAAGGGCTTCATGGTAAAGTTCGATCCCCTTGTTTACCCACCGCCAGCGGTCTTCCGGCATACTGTATGTTACCGAAATATTATATGCCATATTCCACCCGAGATAAGCGGCTGTGGCAGTGGATTTCGGTTGCAGTTTCATGATCCAGGAGGCAAGCTGCACCATTTCAAAATAATGCCCTTTTTCCTGCATATTGATGGCACGCAGCCATAACGCATCTGCAAGAAGTCCCCGGAATCCCCCCAGAGCCTGTGTGGAAAATGCCACAATGGGAGGAGCTCCGTCAATAAACTGCTCGTCAATAAGTTTGTTCTTTTTGATCGTTTCATCCAGCATCTTCTGCACGAAAGTATTTCCCAGCAGAAGAAGCAGCCCTGCAATGAGAGCAATCAGAAACATTGGCCGTCTGTTTTCCATAATCTATTCTCCACTTCCCCTTTTATTTACGCATCAAAAGTGCCGCTTCTCTGTTCCTGTAGAATATCAATCCCAGAATACACAGGGGAAGCCCTTTGAGGATCACATTGAAAACCAGAAGTTCCGCCATATAGGAAAACTCTATAAGCTCCCCGCCGGAAAGCAGCGAAGAAAGAAAGAAATCCTGTATGGGAATGAGCAGGGAACCCAGTACATGACCTGTTGCCCCCCCGATCTTATCCAGAATATTTGCACTTTCTTCCACCGTTGTCTCATCAATGGAGGAAATGATATATTTGGAGAACATTCCCAGAAAGATGTAGGCAAGAGAGATGAATACTGCTGTAGGCATTGTCAGGAAGGAGGACGCAAATGCCGCAACGATACACAAGGCAAACAACCCCATGCCGGTAACAAGTACCATACGGAAAAAGTTATTGGTGAAGGAGGCCTCCCGTATCATGATACGGGGACTTTCTTTTACCTGGAAATGTACCGCAGGGCCCTGACCGGGTTCTGTAAGATTGTAGAATGTGAGAGATGTTTTCCCGTTATGGAAAAGATCCTGTCCGCCTTCCGCTTTTCCGGGAATGGCGAATTCATGATAGACCCCGGAAAGAAGCTGTTCCGGCTGTTTGATCATGGGGATCGTCCGGTATTCCTTTACGATACCCGGATTGTTTTCATCCGCAACCTTTTGCGTATAATCGATCTTCCATGCTCCGAAGGATTGTTTCTGATCTTTGGAATACAAATCCCCGGAATAGAATTTATAACGGATAAAAGCGATCCCTTCAAAATTATCCGGCAATCCTTCATAACGCCAGGACTGTTCCCCGCCGGGTTTGACTTCCCCTTTGCGGGCAAGAAGTTCCAAACGTACAGAATCAATGAATTTTCTGCGGTCCCCGCCTGTAAGTGCCGGAAGATTCTGCCCCAGAGCCGCACTTTCCCGGATCCTTCTGGCAAGCTCCTCCTTCACCTGGGCATTGAGATCGCCTACAACCGGAAGAAATGAACGTCTGCCTGTAAAGACTTCATTATTGATCTTTACAAGGTTCTGTTCCGCTTCCCGCAGATTTTTTGCAATGGATTCCTGTGTTTCTTTTATATCTCTTCTGGCAACAAGTCCTTTTTTCAGGCTGTCCAGCTGTGTCAGAGCTACTTTCACTCTTGTCTTTTCCCGTTCCGTGATCTGGTATCTCTTATATTCGGCAAAGCCGTAGATCACCGTTGACGCAATGAGAAGAAGAATGAGATGCAGAAAAAATACCCCGGTAAACTTTCCCGCCCAGACGATCAGTCTGGATACAGGTTTTACAAAAATAAGGTGTATCTGGGCATTTTCAATATCTGTGCAGAATTCCGAACAGGTCATCCAGATGATGGACGTGGAAAGAATAAATCCCACGATCCCCGTACTGTATTCCAAAAGGATCTGTACTTCCCCTGTAATGGTTCCGTCCCCCTTGATGGTAAGAGGAACAACTACCGAACAGAACAGCAGAAGCAGAAGCAGAAAACGGAATACTTTTGACCGTACCGCTGACCGGCAGGTAAGTTTGACAATAGCAAGAAATGAAGTCATATTCTTTCTGTCCCGTTTAGTTTTTATTCGTTGTCCTGATCGTCTTTATCTGTTCCGGAAAGCAGAGAGGAAAGTTTCCGGTTTGCTTCCGCAAGATTCCGTTTCTCCTCCGCTTTTTCTTCCTGTTTTACCGGAGCTTTTGCTCTGAGGGAATCATCATTGAGTGCCTGCAATTTCGTCGTGTCGATGGCAGGTTTGATCTCTTCCTCTTTTTCCTCTTCCTTCACCGGTGCTTCCTCTTTGACTTTACCGGAAAGTTTATCAAGCAGCTGCTGACCGGAAGAGGCACCGGTATCTTCCGTACCGCTGGAAAGATAATCCGCGATCTGACCGCCGGCTCTTGCTCCGTAGGTTTCCACACTTTCCGCCTGTGCCTTATTCACCACATCCAGGAAGAACTCTTCCAGAGACATGCGGGGATGATCTATTTTGATCTCCTCATCTTTAAGATTGCTCCGCAATACTCCCAGAAGTTTTTCCATGGCGGCGGGAGGCAGGTTCGGGGTGGTGATACGGTTGGTGGACTGTATGGTAAGCAATTCATTCAGCGTCCCTTCCGCACGGATACGTCCGCCGTAGAGGATCACTACCCTGTCACAGACATCTTCAATATCACTCAGAAGATGACTTGTCACGATAACCGTCTTTCCCCGTTTTTTCAGCATGAGGATCAAATCCTTCACCTCTCTGCATCCCAGCGGGTCAAGTCCGGATGTCGGTTCATCAAGAATAAGGAACGCCGGGTCATTGATCATTGCCTGGGCAAGCCCGATACGGCGGATCATCCCTTTGGAAAATTCGCCTACCGGACGGTCTTTTGCATGTTCAAGTCCCACCATCTCCAGAAGCTGGGAGGTGCGTTTTTTACGTTCTTCTGCGGAAAGACTGAAAAGTGAACCGAAAAAGTCCAGTGTTTCATACGCTGTAAGGTACTTGTACAGATAGGATTCTTCCGGAAGATAGCCGATCAGTTTCTTTGTATCCACATCTCTGGGGGATTTCCCGAATACAGAAAGTCTGCCCGCTGTGGGATAAAGAAGTCCGAGAAGCATCTTTACCGTAGTGGATTTCCCTGATCCGTTAGGCCCCAGAAGCCCCACTACTTCCCCTTCCCGTACAGTAAAATCAATATCATTTACCGCTTTGGCTTTCGGGCGGTTCCAGAAATCACGGAACTCTTTGGTAAGTCCGATGGCTTCTACAACAATATTTCCGGCGGCAGAAGTTTCCTGTACAGGGGGTTCTGCTGCCATCACTTTTTCTTCAGTCATTTCGCTCATTCTTTCCTGTTCCTTTTTCTCAGTTCTCTTTTACAGATCCTTCTTGGGGATCTCCGGCAAGGGCTCTCCTCCAGGAAGCCATTTCCTGACGGGAATCTTCACCGGCACGCAGAAGACGGGCACTGTTGAAGATGATGATAAGCGTACTTGCCGCATGGAGGATCGCCGCTGCAATGGGGCCTAAAAGCCCGAATACAGAAAGCACGATACCGCAAATGACAAACAGAAGCCCGAAGGCAAGGTTCTGATTGATGATGACATTGGATCTTTTAGAAAGGTTCACCAGCATGGGAATACGGCGCAGATCATTGGTCATAAGGGCAATGGAGGCACTGTTGATGGCAATATCACTGCCGATGGCTCCCATGGCAATACCCAGGTCGCCTGCTGCAAGAGCAGGAGCGTCGTTCACACCATCACCTACAAAGGCTACAGGACTGGTCTTTTTCACCTCTTCAATAAAGGCTACTTTTCCTTCAGGGAGGCAGTCGCCTTTGAATTCATCAATATTGAGTTTGGCAGCAACGCCTTCCGCCACATCACTTCTGTCCCCTGTGACCATGCAGCAGCGTTTGATGCCCACTTCTTTAAGTTCACGGATGGCAGCGGCAGATTCCTGACGGATCCTGTCACGGAAACCGATCCAGCCCTTGAGGACGCCTTCACTGGCAACAAAGACTACGCTCATGCCGTGACTTTCCTCCTCTTTTGTGGAGGGCAGACTGATCCCCTGTTTTTCCAGCCAGATGGCTCTTCCCACAAAACATTTTCTGCCTTCCACGATACCTTCCACACCGGTACCGGGTGTTTCTTTGAAATTGCTGATCTCCAGTGTTTCGATACCCACTTCCTTTGCCAGTTTCTGGATGGCAAGAGCTGTTGGGTGGTTACTGTGGGCTTCAAGGGAGGAGGCGATCAGCAGAAGTTCTGCCGGTTCCACATCATCCGCAGGTGCAAGTTTTGCCACAGAAAGTTCCCCTTCTGTAAGAGTGCCTGTTTTATCGAAAACAAAAACTTTGATCTTGGAGGCAAGTTCCAGGTGACTGATATTTTTGATAAGGATACCCAGTCTTGCCGCCGCCGCAACTGCTGCAACTACTGTGGTGGGAGTGGCAAGCACCACCGCACAGGGACAGGCAATAACCAGAAGGGTGATCACCCGGTCCATCTGTCCGCCGGAAAGCCACCAGGTAATGATGGCGAGCATCAGGATGAGAGGGGTATAGTAAGCTGCATATTTGTCGATGATACGTACAATGGGGGTCTTGCTTTTTTCAGCGGCAAGAATCATATCCTGCACTTTACCCAGTGTGGTATCCGCACCAAGACGGGTCACTTTGATATCCATGCTTCCGGAAAGGTTCTGGGTACCGGCATAGATCTCGTCATCCACATTTTTATCCACCGGCAGGGATTCCCCTGTGATGGACGCCTGATTGACCGCACTCTGGCCTTTTACAACGATACCGTCAACGGGGAAGTTTTCCCCGGGACGCACATTGATCACGTCGCCGATGGCAAGTTCGGAAACATCCACTTCCGTACCGTCAAGTTTTCTTGCAGTATGGGGGGTGAGGCGGATAAGTTCCTCAATGGAACGCTGCGCACCGCTTGCCGTATGTGTTTCAATAATGATCGTCACAAGAAGGAAGAAGGCAATGATCCCTGCTGTACGGAAATCCCCGGAGGTGAATGCCGCCAGAATGGCAAGTGCCACAAGTTCATTCATGTGTACTCTGCCTTCTGCAAGGTCTTTGATCGCTGTCCAGACAATGGGAAGGGCAAGGACTGCCGCACCGAGAAATGCACACAGTTCCGCAGAGAATGTGTAAGTACTCTCAAAAATCCAGGGCAGAAGATAGGAGTTGAGGATCAGGAAACCGCCGAAAACAGCCCATGTGATCCTTGCCATGGATCTGCCGTGACCGGCACCTTCACCCATGGGCGCACCGCAGGAAATACAGTATTCGGCACCTTCGTGTTTGTGTTCATGTTTATGGTCATGACCGCAGCAGCAGGAGGAATGATTTTCCACATGCTTGTGTTCATGCTTATGATCATGTCCGCAGCAGCAGGCAGCTGCGTTACTGTTCTTTTTTTCTTCGCTCATTTCTCTTCACCATCCTTCTTTTCCGCATTTTTATTGACAGCAGGTTCAGGATTCAGGCGGATACGGACTTCCTGTTTTGCATCGGGATTCAGATTGACAAGGAATTTATCCTTGACTCTGGAAAGAGCATCCCCCAGGGTAATGGAATAGAGAGAAACCATTACAGCTTCAGGATTGCGTTTGTACTCTTTGAGGATACTTGTGAAATACTTGTTGTCCGCCATGACTTCCGCAACAATGCGTTTACGGTAGGATTCCGCATCCGCTTTGATGTTTTCCGCTTTGCTCTTTGCCTGATTTTCCACTTCGATGGCATAACCTCTGGCAGCTTCGATTTCTGTCGCCGCCTGGGTTCCTGCACTCATGGCTTCATCAAAGGCTTCGATGGTCTGTACGGGAGGACGTTTTACGGGAAGCGCAAGACTTTCCACTGTTACACCGATATTCATGGAGGCAAGTGCCTTTTCCAGTCTGGACTGTACCGCATTGATGTAATCGGTTGTGCGGTCGTAGAGAATATCCCGGATCTGCCAGGTGGCAGTTTCTTTGAGAATACATTCATCCAGAGTATTCTGCAAAAGAGTGGTCGCCCCTCTGGTTCCCAGTTTTTCCCCTTTATCACCGGTCACTACATCATCCGGTCCGAGGATCTTTTCGGGAGTCAGACATTTTTCATAATAAAGTTCCGGTTTGGTGACACGGTAAACCATTTCCCATTCCGTATGGAGAATACAGTTGTCCCCGGTAATGAGATAACCGTCTTTTCCTGTAGCGAGAGGTTTGGCTTCCCCCTGTTCCCCGGCACGTTTGAAGAGGGAGAGTTTATCCGCAGGCATGAATGTGGCGGATTTGATGGTCTGATTGGTTTTGGGAATACTGATAATGGTATTCACCGGATAGGGGAATACCCAGTACCAGCCTTCGGTATAGACTTTGCCGGTATATTTCCCGAACCGGAGACGCAATACAGATTCTTTTGTGGAATCCACAATGAAAAGTCCGCCCAGGGTAAAGAAGTAAACCAGCATCAGAATGATGATGACTGTGAGCAGCCGGAAGGCGATCTTCAGCATTTTCGACAGGGCGGTTATCCCCTGTGAAAACTGACCGCCATCTCCGGTATCGGTCATTATGTTTTTGTTTTCTCCGTTCATATTGCTTCTCCGTCAATCACTTTTTGCTCTGGGTTTTCTGATTTTCTTTGAGGGAGCCGAGTTTCAGCTTGAAGAAATCAAAGGGAGTGGTATCGGTGTCCAGTACCAGAGTGGTTTTAGTGCCCAGGATACGTTTGAGAGATTCCATCTTGCGGATGAATGCGGCAAGTTCGGGATTTTCACTGAATACTTTCAGATATTCCGCAGCTTTGGCATCCCCTTCCGCCATGATGCGTTTTGCTTCAGCTTCCGCATTGGTAATGGTGGCACGCTTCTTTGTATTGGCTTCAGTTTTGATCTTTTCCGCTTCGCTCTTGCCCCGTTCACGGTCTCTTGCGGCGGCAGTTTTTCTTTCTTCCTTCATACTCTGAACGATGGCACTTGTGATCTTGTCCGGAACATTAATGGAACGGATACCCACTTTGAATACCTTCAAGCCGTAGCGTTCCATCACATCGGGAGCAATCATATCGAACATCTCTTTTTCGATTTCGGTAAGTTTCATCTTTTTAGGATCTGTATTGATCATCTGGTCGAATTTATATTTCCCGATGACAGCTCCTTTGGCAGACTGCATACGGATCCCCAGATATTCTTCAGCAGCATTTACATTTTTTGCCGCATTTTTGAATTTTTTCAGGTCTTCGATGCGATAGATGGTATAGATCCCCACCACAACGTTTTTGGCATCCGCAGTCATGATCTCTTCCTGACTTCCTGCAATGCCGTTGAAACATCTCTGACGTACATCATAACGGACGATCTCCTGAATGGGAGGGGGCAGTCTCAAATGCAGTCCGGGCCCCTTCTCTGCGGTGATCTTACCCATGGTGATCACAATAGCTTTTTCATTTTCCTGTACCTGGAAAGAGATGATAGCGGCAAGAAATACAGCCGCAACGATAAGACCCAGAAGGATCGTTGACCAGAAAACCGGTACTTTAGAAACTTTTTTGTTGTCTGTTGACATGATTTTTCTCCATTATTTTATTTTTTGTTATTTACCGAATTTGGAGACCTCACCGGAATTCAGGAGGTCAAGTCTTGCAGTTTCTTCCAGATTGAGTTCAAAGATCTGGGAGGGAATACTGGAGGAAATGATCAGTTTTCTCAAGTCTTTGCAATCATTTTCCAGAAAGTCCAGATAAGTGCGCAGTTTGAAAAGGGCAGGCTGCTGTTTATAGGCATTGAGCTGACGCTGGAAACGGAAGGCATCCGCCTCTGCTTCTGTCCGTACCCCGAAACTGTCTGCCTGGGCTGTACTTACGATCTGTAAAGCACTGATTTCGCCGGAGGCAAGTGTTGCCGCTGCCGCTGCTTCCGCTGCATAGATGGTCTTTTTAGCTTCTTCCTTTGCCGCAAGTACATCCTGGAAGGCGGGAACAACTTCTTTCACCGGGGGATGGGCATCATTCATATTCACATTGACGATCTCCACCCCGGCTCCAAGTTTATCCATTTCTTTCTGGATGCGTTTGGCAAGATCCTTCATGATCGCGGTTCTTCCGGAGGAGAGGTCTTTCATAAAGTCTGTACTGGCAAAATAGCGGGTGGCTTCCTGGGTGCTTATATCCACGATAAGATCCCGGATGCTTTCAAAATTGAAAACATATTCATATACAAACTCTTTTCTGACTCTGTAATGAACAGGAAGGGTGACTTCCAGAATGGAAACGGCTTTTGCCATATCATTTTCTGTCTTCACATTGGTATCGTCATTGGCGACAAGATAACCCTTGTCAGAGCCTTTTCCGTGTTCACTTGTCCAGAGGAGCAGGCCCGGTTTCACTTCATGACCGTCTTTTTCAAATTTTGCCCCTACAAAGACTTCATTGATCTTTGCTGTATTTACTGTAATGATTTTTTCCAGAGGGTAGGGCAATTTGAAATAGATCCCCGGTTCCAGAGGAGCTTTTTTATTGGTCACAGCCCCCAGACGGGAACGCAATCCCACTTCGCCGGGACGTACTTCCATGATCACTGTGGAGATCCAGAACAGGAAAACACCCACCAGAAGAGCAGGGAGAAGGGCTCTGGAAACAAATCCGTAGATCCAGGTCTTGGAAACCTTGAAGCCGAACTGGTAATCAAGGGAATCTGCCAGATTGCGCATGACACCGCCGGGTTCTGTAAAGAAGGAAAGCAGGTGACTTTCATAAACAGGTTTTGTTTCCATTCTGGATTTCGGACGGTAGAACTCGCTGACAAAATTGACCAGAAGTTCCGCTGCAAGGAGAGCAAGAATAAAAAATACGATCTTTGCCAGAAGCGGATCAAAATGACCTTTCCCTGCCTGTACCAGAAGGGCGGATACAAGAGAGAGAATGAAAATGGCACCGCCTGCGATCAGCCATGCACCCACCGGACGCAGCCAGCGGAATTCCACTACATGGGACTGACCGGAAAGGAAAATACCGCCCAGCATACAGAATGTAAGAGCCATGGCGCAAACAAAAGCAAGGGTCATGGGCTGCTTGGGAAGATTGGCGGATAATTTGATGGCTTCAGCGGGATTGAACAATGCTCCCCGCCAGAGGAAAATCAAAGCAAGAACGCTGAAGATAAAGGCGATCACTGTAACGACCGCAGGAACATAACGCTCAAAATTCAGCAATGCTCTGCCTGCGGTAAAACGCACATCTTCTGATATATCCAGAATGGATGTTTTGTTTTTCCTTTTCTGCAGCAGGATCTTTTCCTCTTCATCCCTTACGGCTTTTTCCGAGAACTTTGCATGGAAAAAGGCGGTCACGGAATAGAGAAACGCCAGACCGAAGGGGATCAGGGTAAGGGAATAGGTTGCGAATCCGCTCCATTCATAGACCGGTCCTGTCAGAAAGACCATCAGAAAGAGCGCAAACGTGGCGAACGTGGAGATCATGGCAAGTTTTACGGTAAGTCCGTAACGTTCCATGACCGCCGTCAATGTTGCTGTTTCTTTTGTCATGTTTTGTGTCCTTGTTTTTTTATGATATTTTTGTATCTTTTTCTTTTAAACAGACTCCAACGTCCTTAAAAATAATCTCTGAATTAATAAAAATCAAGCAAAAAAGACCTTTTTTTTGCTTTCTTACAGCTTTTTTTTTGTTTTTTACAGACTTTTCAGAGAAATATCCCGTTCTTTTCCATGCAAACGTCAGGAACGGTCTTTTTTCTTTCTCAGCCCTTCATAGACGGCAACAGCCACAGAATTTGCAAGATTCAGACTGCGGTTGAATTTACCCGGCATGGGTATGGTGTAAAAGTTTTCTTTATATTTTTCATGCAGTTCATCCGGCAGACCGCAGCTTTCACTTCCGAAAACAAAGTATGCCCCGTCTTCCATGGGGCAGTCCCAGAAGGTCTTTTCCCCCTTTGTGGAGAAGAAGTAGATGGGGGCATTGCTTTTTGTTTCCAGAAATTTTTCCCAGGAAGCGTGTCTGGTATAGGGAACATGCTGCCAGTAATCCATTCCAGAGCGTTTGATGTGTTTATCATCCAGCAGGAAGCCCAGAGGTTCAATGAGATGCAAGGCACAGTTCGTGCATACACAGATCCTGCCGATATTGCCTGTATTCTGCGGAATTTCCGGGTGATGAAGCACAATATGGAAATCCGCATGGAGGATGTTGCCTTTTCCGTGAAGTTCATTTTGTTTTTCTGACATATTTTCCTTTCCTGCTCCCCGTGTCCGGGAGCTTCTATATATTACTAATGTATGTTTATACCGGTGATGTTATTCCGTTTCCCCGTTGAGCAGTCTGTTTATCACTGCCGGGAAATTGCTGCCTTCCAGAGTGCCCATGCCTCCATAGGGATAACCGAAGGTGAGGCTGTCGCCGAAACAGACAAGACGGGTGCACTCAAATCCCTCTGTTATGAGATTGCCGTAAACTGTTTTTCCGATAAGATGGTATCCTTCTTCTGTGGGATGGGCTCCATCTTCGATCCCGGAATTGAGTTTATTGCGGATGAGGGAGTTTTCTGTAAGTTCGATCCTTTTCTTTCCGGAAAAGATCGTAAAGAGATTGACAAAAGGGATTTTATTTTCAGAGGCAATATTTCCCATTCTGTCCACATATTCTTTCAAATTTATATTGAGATCTTTATTTTTGTATTCCTCAGGGAATTTGTAGCGGATGACGACTTCGCAGCTGATACATGGGGGAGGGGCGATAAGCAGGATTTCCGCATTTGCCTCATTTTTTATACGGGAAATGAGTTTCGCAAGATTGGAGGAAAATTCCTCAATGGGTACGAATGCTCTCGGGTTGACGGAATCATTTGTGCCGCATTGAAGCGTTACGGCGGTCGGCTGATGGGAGAGTACATCTTTTTCAATGCGTTTAAGCATTGCCCTTGTATTATCACCGGGATATCCGGCATGAATGACTGTAAATGCCATAAAAAACCTTTTTTCCTTTAAGTTGAAACACATATTTATATATTTTACAGCAGAAAAAAGATTTCTTCAAGCAAAATTCAGGAAAAAACAGGAAATCTTCTTGAAATTTTACAAAACGGGTATATATTTAGATATTCATCAATGATCGGGGCGTAGCTCAGTCTGGTTGGAGCGCTACGTTCGGGACGTAGAGGTCGCTGGTTCGAATCCAGTCGCCCCGACCATTTTTTTTGTTCTCTGCAATCCAGTCCTTTATGGCTGGATTTTTTTGTATCTTGATTTTACCCAATGAATGACAGACGCTTATAGCGTAAGTTCTCCAAAACACATCGGGTCGGTAAAACTCGCCTCCGAATCCGGTGTGACAATTCTTTTTCTTCCGGCACAGCTCCGGAACGACATCGGGATTGTAATTTTGACATTCCCATTTTCAAGTATTTCCACTTTATTCATTTTTGAATTCCTCCAACAATGATTTTACACCGCAAGTTTTGAGTTCCAGTTCCAATCGGTCTTCCCAAACAATGGCTTTTTCAACTAAAAGTATTAAAAGGCGATTGTATTCTCCGGGACTGATTTCATTCCAGAATTCTTCCCGAAAACACTCCACTACCTCCACCGGAGACATCCCCGACTGTTCTGCAAAACGCATAACAAGTGAAATATCAGAAAGCATTTTTTGTAATTGCTTTCTGACAAGTGCCTCAATGTCTCCGGAAGGTATTTGCTTAACCGGACATTCTGAAATTGCCCGTTTAGAATCCTTGCTGCAAA
>JAZKZE010000119.1:0-11890 GCA_045612485.1 Victivallales bacterium
AAACTTATGGTCAAACACAAATTTGATATTTCTGATCCATATAATTTTCATATAATCACATGGAATCTTCCAATATTGAAATTTGTCCTGTCTGAATTTTCCATCCCGAATAAAAGTATTGAAGAAGGTATTTTATACAGAGAACAGTTCGGTTGGGATCCATTACCTTTGAGAAATCTGAAAATATGTTTTGATCACGGGTATACCCCCTCAGAAGATGGACTTAAAGCTCTGTTGTTTTTTTCAGCAGAATCCTTTGAGGCGGCTTCTGTTGCTTATCTGCTGGAAAAATATGATATTAATGTTAATCAGGGGTTAGGGCATAATCCATATAGAGCCCACAACACTCTTTACTTCAGATATTCAACATCAGCGCCTTTGACATTTGCCGCCCATTGGTTGGCGTATGGTGTTTGTCATGCTGCATCAAATAAATTTTTCAAACTTGCAAAAGTGTTACTGGAACATGGTGCGGATGTTAATTATGCATCTCCTGACAGCGGAATAACACCATTGATGTGTGCCAGTCATATCGGCATTTTCAATTTCCTTTTAAAGCATGGCGCCGATTTGTATGCTGTTACCAATAAACTTAAAAAGAATATGCTGCAGCGTCATGCCGGAAATTTGTTTGGCGGGCAGGAAATTGTCAAAACACTTGTAGAAAAGTACCATTTTGATATTCATTACCGGGATACAAGGTTGTCTGAAAAAACAACATATTGTGCCCTGCGCAGCCATTCCTGATAACAGAATACCGGAGTCTTAGGGAGGGCGAAACTTAAGGTTTCATGGCCGTGATACTGCGCAGCAACAAATGCATTTTTGTGGTTCTGACTAAAACAGTACACTTGATAGTGAATTCCCAGGATGGAATCGTACATCGGAATTTTTGTAACTGTTTTCCAACCGCCACTTGAAGGATTGTTTTTGCGAAAAATACCTTTTGAAAAGTATAACTCATTTTCTTTCCTCTTGTCTCTGGGCAATCCAGCAACAGGCGCAGGCCGGGAAAGTTTTTGCATTGACCAGTATATATATTCTGTCTCATCGTTGATTTTAACGTAGTTCATCCTTGCACACTTTTCGCAATATATATGTTACTATAAGTACACTAAAAGTATACTTCATAAATGCAAAAAAGTCAAGTCGAAATCCCAAAAAAAAGAAAAAAACTCCAGCGGATTCTGATGTCCGCTGGAGTTGACAGCTGTATTGGTCTCAGTCTTTGAGGAGCCTTTGAATTGCCAAAATTTCTACTGATGGCTCCGGAATGGAGGCAATGTATTCCAAGGCTTTTTTGATTCGGATGCGGGGAGTGGAATTACTTGTTCCGCTGACAGCTTCAATGGCAGCCAACTGTGCGTCAGCTCCCACATGTGTATAGATACGATCCAAGATCGACGACTCAGCCCCTAAGATGGATACAACGACTGCCTTTGGCACTCCGGCTTCTGCGCAATGAGTACAGAAGCTGTGCCGGAGAGAGTGAAAACCTCTCACGGTAACTTTCCTGTTGCGCCCCGGGATCTCCACAGAAGTAGGAAGTCCAAGCCAGCTGATTACTCGCATTACGTCAATGCTCACATAATTGTCCCCGATGATCTTTCCTTTTGCATCCTTCGTCTTGTATCTGGCAGCTACATTGGGAGAGATATAGACAGGAGAAAGGTTCTGGTCTTTGACCTCAGTCAAAAGTTTCCATAATGGTTCTGCAAGAGGAATACTGACCTCCTTGCCTGTTTTGAACTGTTTGACAAATATTCTCCGGTTTTCCAAATCTACCTGATCCCAACGAGCCAAAACAGCATCTTTCAAACGCTGTCCTGTGTAGAGGCCTATATAGAAAACCGTTTTCAACTCGCTTTTATTCATGACCTTATATGCAGGATCATCAAGCATCTGCCGCAGACGTTCCTCTTCTTCCCTGGTAAAAGGGATACGGCGAACAACATTATCCTGTTCTTCGCGAGGCTTACGACGTAATGATTTCGCTTCAAACGGATTGCTTTCTTCACGATAGCTTTGAAGTGTGGAAAAAATCTTTCTCAAGCGAATGATCTTCCGATTATGGGTGGAAACTGCAATATTGCTCTCTTTCAAAAAAGATGCAAACTTTACTGCGTGTTCTGCCGTGATTTGAGAAAATTGAGTAATTTTGCGATCAAGCTGGTCAAGAAACTCCTGCAAAGTAGCCTGATAGGAGAGCTCTTCATGGATAGTTGCCGGGGTCGCTTTGTCCGGATGCTTTGAATAAACTTCCCAAATTTTATTGACAGGCAATGAACGCCGCTGCTGAACCAAATTTCTGGCTACTTTAACGTGGGTTGCAATCACTTCCAAATTGGAAGCCTGAACGGTAGGCAGCAGCTCTTTGGCTTTTCGGACAGCTTCTTCCTGATTGGCTGTTTTCAAACTGATGCACTTACGTTCGCCTTTGACCTGAAAACGGAAGTAGTAATTCCCGCCTTTACTGGTCTGATACACAGTACCTGTTTCAAGTTTGATGCTGTGAAGGTCTGAATCCATTTTTCGCTTCCCCATAATTTTTCACTCCCGAATGACTGATTTGATTTAATATAATTCAAGTTTCGAGAATTAAAAGCCGATATGGTAAAAAACGGTAAGGATTAAAAGAAATTGAGGGTAAAAATGGTGGGCAATGAGGGACTCGAACCCCCGACATTCACGGTGTAAACGTGACGCTCTAACCAACTGAGCTAATTGCCCGTAAAAGTTATGATACATTTAATATAGCTCTGCTTTGCTGTTTTTCAAGCGGAAATAGCGTTTTTTTCTTAAAAAACAATTTTTTTCAGGGAAAAATATGAAAGTATAGAAAATTTACGGCTGTATATTTCCCATTTATATAGTACAGAGGATTGTTGAAAATATAAATTTTATCTTTTGGCGGTAAATCACATTTTAATATCTTTTTGTCATTTTACAGCATGGTAAAAAAGCATTTTACCGTGTATAGTATGGTAAAAAAAGGATTTTATGATGACTTCTGCTCCATATATTGATGTAAAACGTTTTGCCGTTCATGACGGTCCGGGGATCCGTACAACTCTTTTTCTGAAGGGATGTACTCTCAAATGTATCTGGTGTCATAATCCGGAAAGTATTGCCGTAGAAAAAGTTCTGGCAATACATTTTCCTAAATGCACCTCCTGCGGTTCTTGTGCAAATATTTGCCCTTTACACTTTTTCGATGAGAAAAACAGTCATCTTTTCAAAAGGGAAGATTGCAGAAAGTGCGGAAGATGTGTCAATGAATGTCCCGCCGGAGCATTGGAACTTGCCGGAAAAAAAATCTCAGTGGAGGAAGCGGCAAGTCTTCTTCTGGAAGACCGGATCTTTTATCAGGATGGCGGCGGGATCACTCTTTCCGGCGGCGAAGCCCTTCTGCATAAGGATTTCTGTAAGGAACTTCTGGAAATCATGCAGCAGGAAAAGATCCATTGTGCTGTAGATACCTGTGGAAATGTTCCCTGGCAGAATTTTGAAGAAGTCCTCCCTTTTACAGATATGTTTCTTTATGATTTCAAATGCGCTGACGCTGAAAAACACAAGCGTTTCACCGGAAAAGACAATCTCCTTATCCGGGAAAATCTCCAGCGTCTTTCCTGTCAGGGAAAAGATATTGAGATCCGTATGCTTATGGTTCCGGAACACAATATGGAGGAAAACGATCTTATGGCGGCAGGAGAAGAATTGAGCAGACTTGACAATATCACTGCTGTCAGACTTCTTCCTTATCACAGTTTTGCAAGAAATAAATTCCTTGCCGTAGGGATGCCCGATACTATGCCCCATGTGATCTCTCCGGACGAAAATATGCTGGAATCCGCTGCTGAGATCCTGCGGAAATATGGTTTGAAAGTTATAAACAGTCTGAAAGATTGAGGTTGGAGCCGGAAAGGTTTACCTGGCTTTTTCCAATTCCTGTTGGGCTTTCTTTCTCCCTTCTTCCGCCTGTTTGATTTCCGGAGAATTGGGGAATAGTATGGTATATAAACTGAATGTGTTGCAGGAAGCCAGCCATTTTTCCTCTGTAAAAAGAATTTCCCCTTTTTTCAGCAGAGCCTTTTTCAGAAAGTCTTGCCGGGGGGAGTTTATCAGTTTATCCAGAAGAGGATATGCTTTTTCAAACTCCTTTTTTGGACAATACAATTGAGCAAGAAGAAATATTCCTTCGTAAAGTTCCAATGCTGATATATCCGTTAAAGGGGAATCTTTCCCGGGAAGTTTTTCCAGTTTTCGGATAGCTTCATTCTCTTTCCCTGCAAGGAAATATGCTTTGGCAGCATAAAAAATACTGTAAGTATCCCAGGGGGCGATCCCTTTCAGATTTTCAGAACATTGGATGTAGGCTTTTGCACTTTGCAGATATTTTTTCTCCCGGAACAGCAAATCAGCGTTTTTGAGTTCTTTTGTTTTCGGGTATTCCATTTTATCCAGCAAATGGGCAGGGATCCGCATAAAACGATGGATCCGGGGATGAAGAAAAGATATTTCTCCATTCTTTTCCACCCGGATCTTTTTTACCGTAAGGATCTTTCCATCCGTGAGGTGAAGTTTGATATTTTCTTCCCCTTTTCCTGTAAGAAATACAAAAAGGAGAAGGGTAAATCCAAACAGGTTCTTCCACATTTTTTATGACTCCATTTTCAGAGAAAGAGTTTCCCCGGGTTTCAAAGAAATCGTCTGATAGCGGAGGAAGGGCAATACTCCCAGACCCTTTTGCATATCTTTTTCTTTTTCCGTATATAGACGGACATTTACGGAATAGGAGAGGGGATTTTTTACTTGCAGGATATCCTTTTGCAGTTCCGCTTCCACATGGTCAAAGACAATAAGCAGATCTTTATCCGGACAGCAATAGATCCCGGGATTTTCCGTTATACACATAAGGACGGCACTTTCTGTCCAGCCGCCGCTGCCGTAGGGAACGACCCCGCAACGATTGACATAGTCCTGAAAAAACACTTTTTCGCATATATCCCCCGCCGGGACAAAGCCGCCGCCCACAGCCTTGGGGATGGGGTGATTTTCTGTGGAGATATACTGTACACAATTATGAATGATCTCCTGTAAAAGACGGAGGTATTTTTCCCTGCCGCTCAAGCGGTAAAGCAGCAATAGGCTGTTGGCGGAATCTGTACAGGGGGCGGGAGCTCCGTGCTGGTTTTGCAAGTTTGCCTGAACTGCTCCCCGGCAGTCCGCATCCATGAGATCCAGAGTTGTTCCTGCCGGGAAGGTATATCTGACGGAAGGAACCCAGGAGGAAAAGTAATCCGCACAAAATTCTGCTTCCGCAAGATATTTTTTCCCGGAATATTTTTCACAGTAAAGAACCGTGGAAAGAAGAAGAGCTGAAGCCGATTCACTGTCCGGAGCCAGCAAACAATCTCCGGGACCGCCATAGGTGAAGCCTTTTTCCTTCAATTCTTTATGATAGTCGGCAAGGATCTTTTCCCCGGCGGCAAGATATTTATCCTCATTGTAATACTCTGATGCAAGGAGCAGGGCGGCAGGAACAGCTGCTCCGCAAAAAGAACCGCCCAGAACCATTTCTCCGTCAGGGATATTGACGATACTGCCGATCTGTCCATATCTTTCATACAGATGGATAAAGGCATCCGCAAGATTTTTTGCCAGTTTCTTCCAGTCCTCCGGATAAGAAACATTTTCCTTATCCAGCAGCAGAAACATTTTCAGAGTATAAAAAAGAAATTCCGCAGGAAGCCTTGTTATACAGCAGCCTTTTTCTGTTTCTATGGGGAAGTTATCAGCCATATATTTTACTTCCCCCTCTATGACTCTTGCGGTCGACCGCATAAAGCCGCCGGGGATAATGGCATTTTTAAAGATATTTTCCAGCTGTATAAGAACACTTTTTTTCAGATTATCATTTCCGCAGTAGTATAATGGAATACTTTCCTGGTAGGCAGTCCAGCCTGTATTGAGGATCTCCAGGCCTCTTGTTTTTGTAAAGAAACCATATTTTGAAAGATAACGGACATTTTCAAACATATTGCGCAATATTTCTTCAGCATGGGAGAAACTGCGGGTGTTTTTATAAGGCGGCTGTTTGAAATAGGAAGATCTTATTTCTGAAAAAATGCGGTAAAAATCTGCCATATCTTCCGCAGGGAAAAGGGCGGTACGCAAAGATTGCGTGATTTTTTCCCCTTCTTTAAGCAGGGGGGCTTCATCCAGATTCTGACAGGCTACGAAACTCTTCCTTCTCACACAGGGCAGGGAAATGAGTATCCTTAAAGAATTTTCCTTTGTTACAGACATTTCTATCCCGTTATTGCCCAGAACTGTTCCCTGTTCAAATGTAAGGAAGAATGCCTGTTTTCTTTCCGGCATGAAGATCCCGGCAAGCGGGGAGGAGCCGTCAGTTACGGAACGGTTGAAAAGCCGGTCTTTTCCCACGGAAGGGATCTCCCACATGGCAATTTCCGGGTGCATGGGATCTTCCGGAGTATATTGGGCAAAATATCTGGGAGGATAGCAATGTTCTTTGACCATAATAAAATCATTGCCTGCATAACAGGAGGAAGGGATAAAGACAAACCATTTTTCATTATAGGAGGGAAGAAGAACATCAAAGAAGAACCTGCCTTCCTTCTCTGCAGATTTCTGTACGGAAAAGGAGAGTAGATGTTCTTTTACTGTATCTTTTTCCACATACTTTTCCTCTGCGGAAGTTTCCATAACGGTCTGTCCGCTATGGAGAATATTTTTCCCTGTATGGAAAAAATGTTCTTCCGTGATCTCTTTACCGGAAAATATGGTAAGTCCTGTTGAAAAAGAAATATCTTCCAACTGTAAACACTTTTCATTTGTCATTGCAGAAAACTCCCTGATTTTATGTATGCTTTTACTTTAGCATAACGGGTAAATTTTTTCAATGTTTCAAAGAAAATAAAACAGTTTTTTATCTGCGGAATCTATTCCGGAAGAAATGATTTGTTTTTTTGTGTTATTCTGTTGACTTTTCCTGTAAGCGGGGATATAGTATTTCCGGGGAAATATAAACTCATAAGGAACGTAAGGAGAGAATATGAGTACAGTAAATATAAGTTGGAAAACTCTGGAAGAAAAAGGTACGATCCGGAAACTCAATGGCGGCAATCTTGCTCCTCCCATTGCAGGCGAAATGGCAGGCAGAAATATCCGCAAAAGTTTTAAAGATCTCAATCTTGCTTTCGCCCGTTTGCACGACGCTCCTCTGGAAAATGCAAACTGCCCCATGGTGGATATCCATTGTATTTTTCCCTTTTTCCATCTGGATGTGAATGATCCCCGCAACTACCACTTCAAGCATACCGATGATTATATCCACAACTGTATCGTGGATGCCCAAACTCCTGTATTTTACCGTCTGGGGGAATCCATTGACCATACTGTAAACAAGTATTTTATCGAGCCTCCTGCTGATGTGGATAAATGGATCGAAGTTGCCTCCAACATCATCCGCCACTATACGGAAGGATTGTGGGACGGCTATCACTACGATATCAAATACTGGGAGATCTGGAATGAACCTGAATGCGGCGGCAATACCAGAATCGATCCCAATGCAAAAAATCTTATGTGGCTGGGCGATCTGGACAGTTTCTTTACCTTTTTTGCCAAAGTCATTAAAGAGCTGAAAAAGCGTTTTCCCCATTTGAAGTTCGGCGGACCCGCCCATTGCGGTTGGTCGGATGCCAGAGGCGGTGTTTTCCTTGAAAAATGTGCAGAAGCCAAACTTCCCCTTGATTTTTATTCCTATCACTGTTATTTCAACAATCCTTTTGAATGGATTACCGAGACGCCCAAAATGGTGCGGGATAAACTGGATTCCCTGGGTTATACCGATACGGAGATCCATTTGAATGAATGGCACTATTTCCCCGGCGACTGGCACAGACTGCGCAATGATACCATATACAAACAGAATATGTATAATAATGAAATGAAAGGACTGGACTCTGCCGCCGCCCTCGTTGCGGTGATGACTCTTTGGCAGGATACTCCGTTGGATTACGGAGCTTATTATACCTGTACGACGACCGCATGGGGCTGCTATGTAAGCGGCAGCAGTTCTGTTACGCCTTCCTATAATGGTTTGAAAGCCTACGGGGATATTGTCCGGTATCCTGTTCGTACGATATGCAGCTGTGACGGGGAAAAGATGACAGTTCTTTCCGGAAGAGATGAAGAAAAGAATCACGCTCTGCTTATTGCCGGTTTTTCCACCGGGGATGTGCAGTGTGAGATCACTCTTGACCGGCAGATCCCTGAAGGAAAATGCAAAGTATATCTGCTGGACGAAAACCACAATCTTTCTGAAGCATTGCAGGCGGAGATCAATGGAGATAAGATCCGCTTTGAAAACAAGTCCAACTCTTTTGTTGCACTTGTGAAACTTGCAAAATAAATAAAAACTGCCGGAAGCGTTCTGCCCTGAAAAAACTTCCGGTAAAAGTTTCAGGAAAATAATATGCGGAGAAAAGAAAAAAGTTCTTTTCCCCGCATATTTCTTATAAGAACCGTTTTTTAAGAGCCTTCAGAAAAGGCCCATGATTTCTCCGTCAACAAGTCTTATTGCTTCGGCGTTGGGGACTTTGGGAAGACCGGGCATGGTGATGATGTCCCCCAGATAGGCTACAATAAAACCGCTGCCGCTTTTTACTTCAATATCCCGCACATTGATATGGAATCCTGCCGGGACATTCAAAAGTTTGGGATTGTCGGAAAAGGAGTACTGGGTCTTGGCAATACAGACCGGGTAACTGGTATATTCTTCCGCAAGGGAGGCAAGTTTTTTTGCCGCAACAGCAGAAAATACCGCACTTTCCGCTCCATAGCATTTGCGGGCGATCTTGTTGATTTTTTCTTCAATGGAGTCGGCAAGATCGTAAAGGAAGGTAAGTGTACTTTTCTTTTCCGCTTCCTGCGTTACTTTTTCCGCAAGTTCAATACAGCCGTTTCCACCGTCAACAAATCCTGTGGAAACAGAACAGGGCATGGCGTTTTCTGCACAAAGCTGACGGAATTTTGCCAGATCTTCCTCTGTATCATTACCGAAACGGTTGAGATTGACAAGTACATTCAGACCGAATTCATTGTGGAGATTGTCATAATGTTTTTTTACATTGGCAAAACCAATTTCCATATTTCCGTTGCCATGCAGTTTCATGGCTTTGATGGTGGCAACAAGAACGGTGCAGTCAGGGTGGAGATCCGCTTTGCGGCACTTGATGTCAAGGAATTTTTCCGCTCCCAGATCACTGCCGAAACCCGCTTCTGTAACCACATAGTCGGCAAGACGCATGGCGGTATCGGTTGCGGCAACTGAATTGCAGCCGTGGGCAATATTGGCGAATGGTCCGCCGTGAACGATGGCAGGAGTCCCTTCAAGAGTCTGTACCAGATTGGGCCGGAAGGCTTCCTTGAGCAAAACGGTCATTGCTCCCTGTGCTTTGAGATCACGGGCCTTTACTTCCTGCTTGCTGTAGGTCTGACCGATAGTGATGTTTCCAAGACGTTTTTCCAGATCTTCCAGACTGGTGGCAAGACAGAATACTGCCATAACTTCCGTGGCGACTGTAATGCAGAAGTGATCTTCCCGGACGACTCCATTGGATTTGCCGCCCATACCGATGACCACATCACGCAAAGCCCGGTCATTCATATCAAGACAGCGTTTGAAGGTGATGGTACGCGGATCAATGCCCAGAGTATTACCCTGCTGGAGATGATTGTCGATCAGGGCGCAGAGCAGGTTATTGGCACTGGTGATCGCATGAAAATCCCCGGTAAAGTGCAGATTGATGTCCTCCATAGGCACCACCTGGGAGTAGCCGCCGCCGGTAGCTCCGCCCTTCATGCCGAAAACAGGCCCCAGAGAGGGTTCACGCAAGGCAAGAATGGATTTTTTTCCGATTTTACGCAGACCGTCTGCCAGTCCGATGGAGATGGTGGTTTTGCCGTCACCCTGTTTGGTGGGGGTCATGGCGGTAACCAGAATAAGTTTGGCTTTCCGGGGTGCGGTAACAGCGGAAATTTTTGCTTTATATTTGCCGTAGAGTTCGAAATCATCTTCCTTCAACCCCAGATCGGAAGCGATCCCGGCAATGTTTTGCATAGGGGTATTTCTTGCAATTTCAATGTCACTTAACATAACTTGATTTCCTTGATATTATATGTGATGTTATAAATTTTATACTGTATTGATACATAGTAGATTTTTGCGTATTAATATACCGTAAAAGAGATGTTTTTGCAAGCAGTGAACTGAAAATATTGAGTAGAAGAAGAGTAGGAAAATCCATACGCTTTCTGCGGGGGGGAATAAAAAAATCCTGCTGACAGCGGAATAACGCTGCCGGCAGGACTTTGAAAATTTTTCAGAGGGATTTTCAGTCACCCAGATATTTGCGCAGGACACCGGCTGTGTGGGCAAGATCCAGATAAGGATCCCGCAGATGGGTGTCGTGTTCGATAAGCAGCCATTTTTTGTAGTTGACTTTCTTCAGAGCTTCACAGAAACTCTTTACATCCATACCGGCATTTCCGCCTTCCAGTTCACAGAAACGCAGTCTCTGTCCCCAGGCTTCTTCGATGCTTATGGATTTATCTTTGTAGAATACATCCTTGAAATGAACAGCGGCAAATCTGTCATGGTAGTTTTCCACAGCTTTTACAAGGTCACCGCCTGCGGCGAAAAGATGTCCGATATCCAGAAGAAGCCATGCTCCGGGAACTTTTTCCATAAATTCACCCAGTTCCTCAGGATTCTGGATACGGCAGCCCAGATGGTTGTGCAGAGCTACCTTGATCCCGTATTCTGCGGCAGCTTCCACCGCATCATTACTTCTGCGGATATAATCTTCCATGGGAAGGGCGCGGGAGGGGGGAACGGGCAGCCAGACATATTCTTTGCCGAAGGCACACGCATTGCGTACAGCCTGTTCAAAGTTGGCTCCGGCATTGCAGGAGCAGAAATCCATTCCCTGTTTGTGGAAGATGGTGGCTTTGTTCATTGCTTCATTGTCATTGGAAGCCTGAAGCCATTCGATACCGTCAATACCGATAGCTTTGAGTTTTCTCAATCTCTGTTCAAGGTTGTAATTGCCCCCGAACCACACATCCATACCGTAATCCGCTACACCGATCTTATTCATCTGAATTTCTCCAATGCAGATCATATTAACGTCTGCTTTTTTATTTATTTTGATATTTTTTTACAAAAACAGGAAATTTTTCCCTGTCTCTGCTGTTGACTTTATTTTGTAAATATACCTCTTTTATTATGTAATTCAAGGAGGAAGGCCTTTTGCAGAGGTGTTTTTGAAGAAAAAAAGCATTAAGTTTGAAAAAAAATCAAAAAATCATTTGACTTTTGCTGAAACTGGCGTATATTAAAGAGCAGTAAGAAAATGTGAGCTAGTAGCTCAGTCGGTAGAGCATCGCCCTTTTAAGGCGGTGGTCCAGGGTTCGAGCCCCTGCCAGCTCACCATTTTTTTTGTCTTTGTAGAATTTTCCGGTTTTACAGAATTATGAGAACGCTGTGGAGAAATGCGGAAATAAAAACAAATTTTTTTCACAGTTATCCCATATATTTTATAATATATTCCGCAAAACGATCAGGAAACTCTGTTTGAAACCGAAAATAAAAGTATACAATAAGTCCCGCAGGGACGGTAGAGTACAGCCCGTACGTTTCACCCCCGGGAAATATGTCCCCCCCATGAATAAAGTCCCGCAGGGACGCAGGAAAATACCGTTAAGAATTGGTGAAAATATGTGTAATTAGAGATTGGTTCTTATTTATTTTACAACAAAACTGCTTCAACATTTTTTTCCTGCGCCCCGATGGGGCTTG
>JAZKZE010000120.1:0-61133 GCA_045612485.1 Victivallales bacterium
CCCGGTGATTGATCCATCCGCGAACCTGTCCGCGTTCTCCCAGTGAAATTAATTCATTCAAAGCGACCTTTTCCCCTTGACGACTGGAACGCCGGTGATAAAACTCGACTTTCATATCATCTTGTTAATTGTGCTAATAATGTCTTTGTACTTCTACTGCTCATAAACATAATCCTGTTTATTTTGCTTTTTATGTCTTTTCTGCTTGTGTTTGTTTTTTGTGCAATTTGAGAGTATATATCATTGTCTATTTCATTTAGTATTATATTTGCTTCTGCCGTTGCTTCAGTGGTGAATGTGTCTATGCTATATGCTATTGCTGACATGGCATAAAATGCCGATGTTGCGTCTGCAATTTCTATAAGTTTTTCACCATCTCTGAATTTTATAGCACTTCTATATTCTTTGCCTAGATTGTGAAATGGAGTGTAGATTCGTCCATATTTCATTGTGGGGTATGTTATACCTTTTTCAATCTTCTCTAATTTCTTTAATTCATTGCTTATATTTTTCACCTTTTCTAACTCCTTTTTATCTGTACAGCAGTCTTCATTTAATTTGTAAGACTTGATATAATCTTGTGAAGGGTCGTATAAATAGCCTTTCTTTGAGATCATTATCCGCAAAAGCAGGTAAAACCATTGAAATAAAGAAGAGTATCTTTACAAAATATATTCCCCTGAAAGAGAAAAAATAATCTTCTGAGGGGAAGAAAAGTATATTTTTTTGTTATGACAGGGGACGGATAAGTTCTGTTTTGATACTGGAAACAAAATTCTGCCTTGTAGAAGCAAAATTTTCAATGATCCAGCGTTTTGTTTCCAGAAAAAGTTTTTCATCCTGCTGCCGCATCATGCCGATACCGGCATAATTGGCAAGTTCGGGCACTACGTCGTAGGTAAGAAGATAATAATCTTTTCCCGGATGTTTGCCATAGACAAGTCCGCAAGTTACCAACGGAAGAGTCAATGCAGAATCCAGTACCACGATCCCCCGGGGACAGGCGGCAGACCCGAACAGTTGCAGCCCAACTTCGGACATTTCCCGGGGAATATCTGCAAAGGAGCGTATATGCAACGCTCCCGGTTCAAGATTTGCACCAAGTTTCAGGGAGTTTTCATAAAAAGCCAGTAATCTTTCTGCAAGATAGGGTTGGGCAAGATTTGGTCTTTTGGTAATAAGGGCAAGATTGCGGCCGCTTTCGATCATCAGCCAGGAAAGGCCCTCCCGGATGCTTTCATAAGTATCGGTACAGGCATAGGCGTAATGACTGTAATCACGGTTGATGAGAAGCTGGGGAATGTTTTTTTTGCGGAAAAAATCTATCATTCCTATGGAATTGACTTTTGGCATAAGCCATACAAGGGCGGCTCCGGGAGAGGTAAGAAGATCCAGCTGTTTGAGTAACGCATCATCGCTGACTGTATGAATGGCGATCTCCTCCTCCATTCCCGGCAGAAACATTTCCCGTATTCTTGCAGGGGTATATACTTCCAGTTCCGGCGCAATCAGCCATAAATCTGTAATTGTTTCTGTCCGGTGTGCGGTAAGATCCAGGACTCTGGTAGGAGCGCCCTGAACGGAGGAGAGAAAACCCTGTTTTTTCAGGGAAGCAATAGCTCTTTCCACGGTAGTGCGGGAACATTTGTATTTTAATGCAAGCTGGTTGCGGGAAGGGATAATATCATTTTTTTTAGCATTGCGTTCCTTTAATTCTGTAAGGATCGCTTTTTCCAGCATTTGACTTTTATTCATAAAAACTCCTTCCTGAAAGATACAAGAATACAAGATGTTTCTTATAAATATAATATGTTTTACTAAAATTGTCAAGAAAATATAAGACAAGATATAAAGTTTTTTGCTGAAAAAATTTTCAGTAAACTTGAAGGATCATTTTTGAAATGATATTGTAAGTATCGTAAAGAGGTATATTTTTATAATAAAACAGGAGAAGAACTGTATGAAAAGAAGTATTGTAGCCATTTTTTTGTGCGTTACGGTGTTTTCCGCATTCTGTACGGATTTCGTTATTGCTGAAAAAGGAAAGGAAAATGCTGTTTTTGAGAAGAATGAAAAAGCACTTTCCGCTTGCAGGGTATTCAATGAGCATCTGAAAAAAATGGGATTTGCTCCTTTGCAGATCGTTGAAAAGGGAAAAAGCAAAGGCAAAGTTATCCGTTTTCAGGTCATCCCTTCCGGGGATAACAGAGTGGATGATGAGTTTTCCATCTCTTTTCCGGATAAAAATACTCTTCTTATCTCCTGTACGGATATTTCTGCAAGATGGGCGGTCAATCATCTTCTGGAAAAGTATGCCGGGATCATGCACCTTTTCCCGGAAGAAAACGGTACTTACATTCCTGTAACTTCAAAAATCCTTCTTCCCCGGAAGGCATATAAAGTGAAATCTTCCTGGAATCTCAAAAGATTTGTGGAACGCTCCCATTCCTCCTGGTACCCGAAAGCATATTACAAAGATAATTTTGACGCCAATCATATGTTTCTCAAATATGTGTTTCCTGCGGCAAAATATCAGCCTTCTCTGCTGAAAAATCATGCGTATCCCGGTTCCACAAAGGATATTGTTTCCGGGAAAGGGCAGGGATGGCCCAAAGAGATCATGCCTGTTATCAAAGGAAAGAAACTTTCTGCTCCTCCTGCCGCTACACCCAATGCCTGGTGGCAGCCCTGCTATTCCAATCCTGCAACAGCAGAGATCGCTGCACAGAACATTCTGGAATATTTGCGGAAAAACCCGCAGCGGAAAAGTATTTCCCTTATCCAGAATGACTGTTACGGGGCCTGTGAATGTAAAGAGTGTATGAGAGTAAATAAAAATGACAAACATAATAACAGCGCTACTTACTTTGCATGGGCGAATAACGTAGTTGAAAAAGTTGCGCCGGAATTTCCGGATGTGATCTTTGCAGCTGCCGGTTATACCATGACCAAAACCCCTCCCTCTTTCAAGCTGCATAAAAATATTGCTGTACTTCTGGCAATGGATCTTTACGCCTGTACGGCTCCGGATGTTATGGCGGCAAAGAAGAAATACATTGATAAATGGAGTGAAAAAGCCTCCATTCTCGGTATCTGGGATTATGCATGGGGGTGGGGATATATCCTTCCCAGAGTCTATTTCAAAGTCCACGCGGAAATGTTGCGGTATCTCTACAGCAAAGGCGGCAGGATCTATTTCAGCGAAAATGAGTGCTTTGATGCCAAAGAAGGTCCGAAACAGGCTTTGACTGACCGCCTTGTCTGGGATATGAATACAAATGTGGATGCCTTCCTTGACAAATGGTGTGAGAAAGCGGTTGGAAAAGAGGCTGGGAAATATCTGCGGAAATATTATGATTTCTGGGAAAAATTCATGAACGGGGAAGAGATCAGAAAAACGCCCTGGTTCAGAACAGCTTATACAAGTGTATATATGATCTGGGACAGCGATTTGAGTCACATCTATTCTGTCACGGAAAAAGATATTCTTTATTCCCGTTCCCTAATGGAAAAGATGCTTGCAAGTGCAAAGGAGGGGATTGAAAAGAAACGCGCCGAACTCCTTTTCCGGCACTTTGAATATATGGAAGTCATGCTCAAATTGTATGGAGCAGCTCTTCTGCCTTCTTCCAATGTTCCGGAAAATGCCAGGCAGGCGGCTGTTTTTGTGGAAGATATGAAAAATATTCCCTCACTTCTGAAAAAGCGGGATGAATTGAAAAAGGAATTCTTCAGAGAAAAGAAGATGGGGTACTTTTATCAATCCCGGATCTACAAACGGAGAATACGCTTTGAAGTATCTTTCAATGATATCGTCTCTTCCCGTCTGGCATTGGTATTGAATCATTCCGGCGAAAAAGAGGTGATTTCCGCCTGTAAAAAACTCTTGCTGATGAAGGAACTGGATGAAAAGAACCGCAACCTTCTTGAAGGGCTTGCCACATTCAGGGAAAGAAAAAATCTTCTGGAAAACGGGGAAATGAATACCGCGCTCCCGGATGAAAAACTCTTCTGGGTCCATCCCGGACACCGGAAGAAAAATTCCGGGATACTTTCCGGAAAAATGGCGGTATCCGGAGGGAAATCCCTGAAGATCCTGCCTGCCGATTATACTCTGCTGCGTTTCAATGTTCCGGCAAAACCCGATTGCGGAATATTGGTTTCCTTCAAGATCCGTTCTGAAAAAGTTTCAAAGAAAGGCAATTTTGCCTATGCTGTGTATCCTGCTCTTGATGACCGCAATCAGGGGTGGGGAAGTCCGGCAACAAGAAAGGTGCCGGCAGATAAATTTGAAGAGGTATTCTTTTTTACCCGTACGAGGAATAACTCCAATGCGGTAAACGGTTATATTTTCCTGCGGAATTTTGCCGGCGGGGAAGCCGTTTATATTGATGATGTGAAGATCGTGGAATTCAAATAAAACAAAAAACAGGAGAAAAAAATGAAAAAGATCCTTTCTGTAATGGTGTTGGCTTTTGCCGCAACCGTTCTCAATGCCCAGACAATCGAAAACTGTAATGCAGATTTTCCCAAATTCCTGAAAGGGGAAAAAAGCAACTGGAAGATCATCAACTGGACAAAACCCCTGGGGGATGTTTCCGTTAAAGACGGCATTGTTTCCATTACCTCCAAAGGGGCAGTTTATACAGGTATTTACTATGATAAAATGATTCCGGCAAAAGCTCCCCTCAATTTGAAATTCACGCTTACCGCCTCCGGAAATGGTGCAGTGCGTTTCGGCTTCTGGGAGTATGCGGGAAAAGGAATGGTCTATACGGATAAATCTGCCAGAGGAGCGAACCTTACCGGAGAGATGAAAGAATATACCATTATGACCTCTTACTCACCCAAGTCTGAAAAATTCAGACCTTTTATTTACATCCGTAAAGGTGTATCGATCAAAGTAAAAGATTTTAAAGTTGAAGTTGTAAAGTAAAATTTCTTTTTTATGAAAGGAAGGAAAAATATGTTTTACAACAAAGTGAAAAAAGCATTCACACTCATTGAATTATTGGTGGTTATCGCCATTATCGCCATTCTTGCAAGTATGCTGCTTCCTGCATTGAACAAAGCAAGACAGACGGCTATGGCGATCCAGTGTGTAAATAATCTCAAACAGTGCGGGCTGGCATTTACGCTGTATGCTTCCGACTTCAAGGAAAGTGTCTTTATCCACGATGGAAATTATGCCTGGCCGGGGATCTTCATGGGGTTCAGTCCTTCTGACAATAAAATGGGGATAGCTCCTACCGTTAAAGCAGGAAATCTTATTTTCCAGGGATATATCAAGACTCCCCATGTTATGCAGTGTCCTGTAAATAAAATGGAAACTGTGGGGTCCTGGCAGGCTTACGGAGGTCCCCGTTCCCTGCGGGATCTTCTTATTGAAAAAGATACCCATATTACTTTGAAAAATCCTCTTGGAAACGGTGCCGATCCCATATTTATCGTTACAAAACATATGAAACGGCCCGCCGCAAATTTCGGGCTCGGGGATTCTTATGATCCTTATTCCTCCAAACAGCAGACTGCTGTCGTTGTTGTGAATGTGGCTTACAGCGGTTTGAAAGGTACAAAGGGTGCGATTCATCTGAAACACGCCAAACGCGCCAATATCTGGTTCTGGGACGGACATGTTGCCGCCACAAATCAGCAGGGGATCTCTGCCATTGCAAAGGCTGTGGAAAATTATAACTCCGGTGGCTTGAATGTCCTTGTGGGGAATAAATTTGTCAACGTCCCCAGACGTTGAATAAATGTTATAACGAGAAGGATTTGATATGGTATTCAACAAACTTATATGGCTTTTTTGTGCCTTTTTTGCCGTTTTTTTCTGTATGGATCTGTTGGCAGACTATACGGTCATTCTTCCGGAAAAAGCGGATAAACAGGAACTTCTTGCTTCAAGAGAACTTGTTTCATTTCTGGGAAATGCAACACAGGAAAAAGTAAATGTGATCCGGGAAAATGAAAAAGCAACAGGAAAAAAGATTTATATAGGTAAGACCGCTTTTGCAAAAAAGGCGGGGATCATTCACACGTCCTTTGCTCCGGAGGAATCCTTTGTGAAGGTATATAATGATTCTCTTGTCATTACCGGCGGTAATGTGCGGGGGATCGTGTATGGTGTACTGGATTTTCTGGAAAAGGAACTGGGGATCATGTTTTGTGATGAAACCTTTACTTTTATTCCGGATAAAAAAGGATATGTCTGGAAAAAAAATCTTGCCATGCGTCACAAACCCTCTTTTGCTTACCGGGGAATCTACTCTTATTTTACAAAACACGGTAAAAGACGGCAGCTTTTCATGCTGCGGAACCGTCTGAATATGTTTAATGATGAAGGACGTACTTCTGTACTCAATGAGTGGAATGTTGCCAAAGTCTTCGGTGCCCCCAAGTTCTGCCATACTTTCTACTCTTATACAAAAGATCTTTCCAAAGAGGATGAAGATATATTTTCTCTCTCCAAAAGCGGAAAAAGAGTCCGTTCCAGAAATGCCAGCGGACCCGGGCAGATCTGTCAGAGCAATCCGAAAACAAGAAAATTTTTCCTGAAAAAACTGGAAGAATATATTGCGAATGACCGTAAAAAATATCCGGCAGGTCTGCATCCTGTCATTTATACGGTGGATATGAATGACAATCTGAATAAATGTGAATGTGAACCCTGTAAAAAGATCGCGGAAAAATATGGAGCCTATTCCGGACTTTCTCTGGAATTTACCAATTTCCTTGCCGCCGGGATCCGTAAAAAATATCCGGATGTATCCATTTTGATCAGTGCCTACTCTTTCAACTGTGAGCCGCCAAAAGGGATCAAAGCGGAAAAGAATGTGATTATCCGTCTTACCCAGCTGGGCGCAGAATGGGGAAATAATGGAAACCGCAATACCATGCGGGCATTATCCCATCCCGATAATAAGAACTCTTTGACACAGTTGGAAGAGTGGCGGGAAATCGCCCCCGCTCTCGCCATCTGGGATTACTGGATCTTGTATGACCGGAAAAGCAATTATCCCTCTCTGAATGTAAGAAGTATTGCGGAAAATGCAAAAATCTATTCCCGTTTTCCGGTGAACAATATTTTTGCAGAATGTGAATCCTCCGACATAGCCTCCTTCCATCCCCTGCGTCTGTATATCGGGGCAAAAAGTATGTATGATGCCTCCATAGATACGGATAAAGAAATCAATGCTTTTATCCGTGTTTATTATGGGAAAGCCGCCCCGGAGATGAAAGAATGGTTTGAGTTCCTGCAAAAAAGTCAGGATTCCATCAAAGGAAAGATCGGTTATATTTCCATTCACGGAAGAAAAGATCTTGATGAGGAATTTTTCGCTTCTGCGGAAAAAATACTGGGTAAAGCCATTGAAAAAGCCGGAAATAATCCTGTAATGAATTACCGTGTGCGTCGTGAACGGGTAAGTGTGGATGTTGCCCAGTTGACAAGACAGGAATATCTGAAGAAACTTTCTGCTGATAAGAAGATGATAGAAGAGCGTTTGATGAAAGATTATGCGGTTGCCTGTGATCCTTTCATCGTCAATGAGGCAACGATTCCCCGCAGATTGAAATGGATGGATGCCTTTATCCGCAGTTTTTCTGTTACAGCACCTCTTCCGGAACAATTCAAAGATAAACCGGTCGTGGCGGATTTCCTCTATTCCCGTATTCAGAGCAAAAACGGTTCCAAGGCGTATTTTGTTACCGATCCTGATGCTGCCGGAAGGGGCTGTATGCGGATCAAGGGACATGCAAGGGACAACAGAGTGCATTTCGGGGTATATGATGCGTCAAAGAAAAAACAGCTGAAGACTTTCCGTATCCCTCCTGTAAAAGAGGATGGAAAATATCATTTTTATTCCACAGGAAAATTCAAATTGACGGAAAAGTGTTTCCTGTGGGCGGATTGGTCATGGAACATCCAGGCAGACTTTTCCCAATATTATGACATCAGCGGTCAGAATAATACGGTGGAAGCCTTTATTTCCATAAAAAGTACGGGAAAAGGTCCCGATGGTATTTTTGCTGTTGACCGTGTGATCCTTGTACGGCACAAAAACTGATTTTGAAAGAATGAAAAAAGGGGGGAATAGACAGTTTCCCCCTGTATTTTCCTTTTTTAGTGTATTTTATTGTGAAAGGAGTATAAATTATGCTGGAAAATTTATATTACAAGCAGAATGAAAACCCTCTTTTATGGGAGGCAAATTATGAGGAGGAAAAAGTTCCCCCTTATATCCTGCCGGATCTTCTTCTGTGCAATAACGGGGAAAAAATCACTTCTTCCGGCGAATGGGAAAGTAAACGCAGAGGGGAAATATTGGACTTTTTCAATAATGTGATGTATGGAAAGATCCCTCCGGAACCGGATGAAACCATTTATGAGATCCTTTCTGAAAGCGGGGATTCCTGTTTTCCTTCCGCACGCCGCCGGGAGATCAAAATGACTTTCCGGATGAAAAACAATAAAACCCATTCTGTTATTGTCCTTCTCTATCTTCCTGCTTCCCCTGCTGAAAAAGTTCCTGTTTTTGCCGGACTTACCTTTTTCGGCAATCATGTGGCAAGTTGCGATCCCACCATCCATATTACCGGATTAAAAGGGAAAAAAGGCGGGATAAGTCCGGAGGATGCGGAAAAAGAACGGGGGGAACACATCCGGAGATTTCCTGTAAAAGAGATCCTGGAAAGAGGATATGCCCTTATGATTGCCTCCTATCACGACTTTTTCCCCGATTATTCCGACGGTTGGGAGGAAAGTATCTATTCTCTCTTTTACGGGAAAGAGGAGATGGAAAAAGTGCCGTGGGAAAATTCTGCAATAAGTGCCTGGGCATGGGGACTTTCCCGGTTGGCGGATCTGGCGGGGAATATTCCGGAGATCCATGAAAAAAAGATGGCTTGCTATGGTCATTCCCGATTGGGGAAGGCCTCTTTGTGGGCGGGGGCGAATGATAAAAGATTTTCCCTTGTCTGCGTCAATGATTCCGGTTGTGGTGGAGCTGCGTTAAGCAGAAGACTTTTCGGGGAAACATTGTTCTGCATGTGTAAAAAGAACAATATGGGATTCTGGTACAGAAAAGATCTGTGGAAAAAAACTCTTGCCCCGGAAAAACTGGAAATGGATCAGCATGGACTTTTTGCATTGGTGGCACCCCGTTCTGTTTCTGTTCACAGTGCTACTGCTGACCGGTGGGCAGATCCTTATGGAGAGTATCTGGGAGCATATCATGCAGGATGTGTTTACCGTCTTTTCGGGAAAACGCCTTTGCAGAATGAATTACTCCCGGAAGTCGGATGCCCGGAAGGAAGTGATGTAAGTTATTTATTGCGTGAGGGTATACACGATATTATCCTGGAAGACTGGGAACAGTATATGGATGCTGCGGACAGAATATTTTTTAATACAAAGGAGAGTATATGAAATTCGGAGTGGCCGATTACGGCATGAATGTATGGGAAGGCGGCTGTTTCGACCTTCAGACAAGATTGGAAGAACTTAAAGCTATCGGCTTCGACGGTATCGAACGCCTTGAGTTTGTGGATGGAGCTGATGCTCTGGCAAAGGCAGTTCTTTACCGCCGGTTGGGTATGGATTTTGCCACATGCCGCGGCGGAAATGGCAATGTGGAACTTTCCAATCAGGTCACTGCCGCTTTCGGTAAGGAGTATGTCTGGTTCATGCTGGGCAAACATACCCGGGATGTGAGTATGGAGGATTTCTGCCGCAGAGCAAGAAGATTTACTGCTGCCGCTGCCAAACTGGGATTGAAGGCTGTTTTGCACAATCATCTGGGCAGCCGCGTGGAAAGTCAGGAGGAACTGGATATTTTTATGAAGGAAGTTCCTGACGGGTATCTTCTTTTTGACATCGGTCATCATTACGGCGCAAACGGCGATGTGCCGGGGACGATTGACAAATATTTTGACCGTATTGCGTCCGTTCATTTTAAGGATGTATTCATCAAGGATGAAAGCAAAGGGTTGGATGATTGGGGCAACCGTTTGCGTTTCTGTGAACTGGGGGCGGGAAACTGCAATGAACCCTGGAAGGAAGCTGCGGAACTTCTGAAGAAAAAAGGCTATGATAAGTGGGTTCTTATTGAGCATGATACTCATTTGCGTGATCCTCTTACCGATTTGAAAGTAAGTCTGGATGAATTGAAAAAGATCTTCTGCAAGTAAGAAGTTATTTTATAAAAAATAAAACGGAAGACTGTTGCGGAAATTTGCAGCAGTTCCCGTTTGTTATAACGGCATGAAAAACAGAATTGCTCTTCAGAACTGAAAGCAATTCCGGTAAATGTAAATTTGATACCTTTTACCGGATTTGCGAAAAATCCGCTGTCGAAATGAGACAGAAGGGAAGCTGAAATGAAACAGGGGAGGGACAGCTGCACCCCAAATACCCCTGCTTTTGTGTAAAGACCATGACACGCCCCTTTCCGGCAAAGAAAAAGGCGACACCGTTTACCGATGCCGCTTATTTATCTCTCATTGAATCCCGAAAAACTTTTTCTCTCTCTCCCAATCAGCAGGAAAACTCCTGTTTACGATCCGTAATGTGATATGATTTGGTAAAGCCCCAATGATGACAAGATGAATGATCTCCGGGGAAAGTAATGCTAATTGGAGTGTATGGGAAACTCTCGCTCTGTTCCGACCAGGATGTGCCGCAAGTTCCGTAACATTCTTAAACATCCCTTCATCGATCCATTGCTGCCATTGTATTCCATTAGCTCTGACAAAAATGGTGATTGCGACAGACGTGTTCATCCCAAACAATTCGCACAATTTGTCAAAATCAGATTTGAGTTGTTCATCCATCCGGACACTAAAAGTTGACATTGCTATATTTCACCTCCTGTGTTGGTTTTATGTTTGAAATATAACACAATAGGTTCTGAATTTCAGGAAAAGTTCCAGTTAAAATTAAAAATCAGCAAAAATGGAATGAGCATATCTGCCAAAAAACAGAAATTTGCTTATGGTTTCACGCTCTTAGAGTGAAGAAATACCCGTTGACTGAATTTTATAAAACTCTGATATTTTGCATGGGCTTTGCCACAATCATCGTAACTGTTGCTTTTTCCGGCATAGGGGGTATATCCGGAAGATTATAAATGCAGTATGGTTGTCAGACACAGAGAATTTACTTTTTTAATTTCAAAGTTTTTTTTCTGAAAGACTTCCGGCAAACTCCCCGGGGGTCTTTCCTGTATATTTTTTGAATTTCCGGCAGAAATAACTTTCTGAACGGAATCCGGATTTCAAGGCGGCATTTTTGATCGTTTCCCCCGAAAGCAGAAGGGTTTGCGCATAACTTAACCGGATCTCATTAAAATACTGCATTGGCGATAATCCTGCGGCTTTACGGAAAATTGCGGTAAAACGGCTGGGGGAAAGGTGGAGAAGTGCCGCAAAATCCGGTACTCCTATGGGGGAACGGAAATTTTCTTCCATAAAGGTGAGAACTTTCAGAAATTCCGGGGGCAGATTTTTCTGCTGCGGCAGGTCTGCTGCAGCATCCCCCAGAGCTTCTGTAATAAATTTCAAAGGCAACAGATTTTTCAGGGAGGTGGGGACAGTTGTTCTGCCTTCAAGGATTGTGACAAATTCTTCTGCAAGTCCGGAACTTTTATCCGGAGAGTAAGTCCCGGTCAGAAAAAAATCCCTCCGGAAGTTGAGTTTACTGGCAAATTCCGGCAGTAGAGCAGGAGGGAAATGCCGGAAAAATATCTGGATCGCCCTGCTTGATTTACATTCACTTCCGGCGATGTGGAGCAGTTCGGGAGATAACAAAATCCATTCCCCTTCTTTGATATGGATCTTTTTCCCGTGACACTCAAAAAAGAATCCATTGCTGAGGGCAAGGGTCAGCTGCCATGCCGGATGAGAGTGGAGGTGGGAACGGAATGGTGAGAAATAATTATAATCCTCATACCATAAAAAAGGCGGGAGAAGTTTCAGGTAAAATCGTTTCATAATCTCCTCTCCATACTGTTTTTATTGATCCTTGTGATGATAATAATATACTGGCATTTGAGTTGAAAAACAAGTTGAGGCAGTTGAAAAGTACAATAAAATGATCGTTTTATCTTATTGCTTTTTTTCAGGGGGAATAATATATTAATCCTGATTCAGAAATCCAGAATCAGCAGAAAGGAATATTTTTATGATTTTCAACAACCGTACAGCCGTTATTACAGGTGCTGCCGGAAGGATCGGCAGAGCAGTTGCCAGGGAATTTTCCCTGCATGGTGTAAAATTGTTTCTTACAGACATCAATATGGAAAAACTTGAACTTCTTGCGGAAGAATTACGGAAGGAAAATAGTATTGTTTATACATTTTATATGGATGTAAGTGATCCGGAAAGTATTGCAAAATGTTCAGAAGAGATCCTTCGTCATGCGGGAAAAATTGATATTCTTGTCAATAATGCCGGACTGTGGCCTCCGGGTACAGCTCTGGAAAGTTCTTTTGAAGATTGGAAGAAGGTCCTTGATCTGAATTTGAACAGCGTATTTCTGCTTTCAAAGTTTTTCGGGAAAAAGATGAAAGAACAGCAATATGGAAGGATCATCAATCTGGGGTCCATTGCCGGAGAAGTGGGGCTTCCCGGTTTCAGTGCCTATTCCGTTGCCAAAGCAGGTGTTATCATGCTGACAAAAACCATGGCTATGGAACTGGCAAAATGCGGGATAACTGTCAACAGTGTTTCCCCGGGAATGATCGGGGATGAAAAACTTCCGTCAACCGGAACGTGGCTCGGCCGCAGCGGAACGGGGGATGAGGTGGCAAACGCTATTGTATTTCTTGCCTCTGATGATTCTTCCTACATTACCGGAACAGATTTTCCCGTTGATGGCGGCAGAACGCTTGGTCCTATGAACAGCAGTTTCAAAGGGTGAGGGTCTTAAAGGAGCTGTTTTATTGGAACATGGCCGGGGAAATGAGTATAAAAGACATTCTTTCATAATGGTAAAGAAGTAAAAAATGCTTGAAAAATCTTTTGAACAGGCTATATTAAGCAGAATGTCTTACAGGTAACAGAGGAGGACTATATGGAATATATTGTTAAAGGCAATGATACCGCAAGCATACAGAAAATGATCGATTTTGCAGCGGAAAATGGCGGCGGGAAAGTTATTCTTCCTCCGGGCGTCTATGAAGGCGCAACATTTTTCCTCAAAAGCAATATCCATTTGCATATCGAAAATGGAGCTGTACTCAAAGGCATTCCCGATTACCGCCTTTATGCCGATTTCCGGCATCCCGGATTGGATGCGGTCGCGCCGGAGGAGAGCCGAAAATGTTTTATCGGAGCTTCAGAGTGTGAAAATATCACTATTTCCGGAAATGGTATCATTGATGGAAACGGGGAAGGCTTTTTCGATCCAGCCACTCCTCCGGAATGTGTTTACAGGAAGCCTCCCTACCCACGCCCCAGAATGTTACAGTTTTACAAGTGCCGTAATGTGTATATTGAAGGCGTAACTTTCCGGAACTCCCCCAACTGGACGATGTGGCTTGCTGACAGTGAAGATATCCATATTTCAGGAATAAGAATCTATACCATGCGGCGTATCCCCAACGGGGACGGAATTGATATGGATTGTTGTAAAAGAGTTACTGTAAGTGACAGCTTCTTTGATACTTCCGACGATTGTCTGATCCTGCGGGCGATCCGTAAAGATAAAAATACGCCTGCAATTTGTGAACACGTCAATGTAACAAACTGCGTTTTAAGCAGCCGTTGTCAGGGGATCCGTATGGGCTGCCCCAGCGATGATACCATACGGAATTGTTCATTCAGCAATATCATCTTCCGCGGCGGGGGATCGGGAATACATTGTGAATCCCCCTACAGATATTTACGGAAAGATTGTACCGGCTATATGCGTATAAGTGATATAGCCTTTGATAATTTCGATATAGATACCGGCCGCTATCCTGTTCGCATCGGGTGCGAAGGTGCGATCGCCTTACGGGGGATCGAAAGGATATCGTTTACCAATTTCCGGATAAAAGCGAAAGCTCCCGTTTATCTGGACGGAAACGCCAATACCATATTGAAAGAAATCTCTTTCAACAATATTTCCGGCACAGTGGAAGGGGAAAGTCCCATTCATGCCCGGTATGTGCAAAATTTGAAACTCAACAACTTTGACCTTACTGCCGTTACCGGGGAAGCCCCGGAATTCCAGAGAGAGGATTCCCCTTCATGGGAAACAAAGTTTTAATGTTTGAAAAGTCCGCACCGGAAATTTATACAAAGCCCCGTTTCCTGTAATGAAGCGGGGCTGTTTTATGTTGGATGGTATTTGTATTACCGCCTTCCGGTAGTTTGCAAATACCATTTTCTCTATCTGTATCAGGCTGTTTCCAATGGGATTTTTATTTCAAAAAGTCTTTCGGCGGATAAATTCTCCGGTCAACCGTATGGAAAAGGTGGTGTTCAGGTTTGCCGGAAATAACTTTTTACAGGCAAGAAATGCCATAAGTTCCCCTGTTTTTTGCTTCGGAACAGCAATCGTGCTGAAAGAATATTTTTCATACTGTTTCTGATCCTCAATGGTAATAATACGGAAATTTTCCGGTGCTTTCAGATTTTTCAGCACAAGAAAATCATATACTTTTGCAGCGATCTCCTGATTGATGGCTATAAGTACAACTTCCCCGTTATTTTCCAGTATCAGATCCGCAAGAATTTTCAGAGCAGAGTCCTGCCAGGTATAGTTCCGGGGAATGTCATGTTCCGCATCCCGGAAGGCTGTATGGATACCATCAATTTTATTATTGCTGTGGATGGATTCATCATCCGTGAAAGTTGTAATATCCGTACTGACAGTGGCATAAAGACCGCTTTCTGCGGAGAGCGCAAGAGTTCCTGCAAGATAACCGTTGCGGAAATGGTCGATATCAGCCGAATTGGTGCCGGCAAAATGCAATAAGGGTACAGATGGACCGAACCTGTTAAGACGGATGACCGGGCAGGAAAAATGTGTAAAAAAGTGACGTACTTCATAAAGAAGTCTGTGATCGAAATTATCATCAAAAACGGCAAGCCCCTCCGGGTGAACAGAGGCAAGAATATGCAGTAAAGTTTCCAGAGATTTCCTCCCCTCCGGAATCTTTTGAAGAATTGTGTGATACTTATATTTTTTTGCTGTTTCACAGAAAGATCGGATACTGGTTTCATCCCAGTGGATCTTTGTTGCGTTATCTGAATAGAGAAGAAAGATCAGCTTATCTTCCGCAGACAGGATCTGTCGCAGAAAGGAAGAATTTTCAACAGGGCAGACAAGAGTCCCTTTATGCCGTTTTCTTGTAACAAGACCTCTTTTGCAAAGGAGATTGACAGCTGCTTTTGCATTCATTACTGTACATTTATAAGAACGTGCCAACTCCCGTTCACCCGGGATAAGGTTTCCGGGTAAAAAACTTCCTGAAAAAATTTTTTCTGCCAGTTCCGTAAAAATCTTTTTCTGTACCCCATTCATAAGCAGCTCCTTTTTATTCCGGTTCTCTGTATAATTTACAATAGATTTAAATTAAAATCAAATCTATTAAAAGATTTTTACTTTATTTATAAAAAAAATAATTGTGTTAAAAAATAATCCGGTTATATTTATGTTGAAGAGGTATTAACACCACAAGCTGGAGGAAAAATGAAAAAGAAAAAATTTACTTTGATCGAACTTTTGGTTGTAATTGCGATAATTGCCATCCTTGCGGGGATGCTTCTTCCTGCATTGAGTATGGCAAGGGATAAGGCGAAAACCATGTCCTGTGTATCCAATCTGAAACAGATGATGTTTCTGTTCAATTCCTATATGTCCGATAACAACGAATGGTGTTCCACAGTGGATCATTATACCGGGGGAACTTGGGCTGTTGTTTATAATACGCTTGGTTATATCAATGCCCCCAAGATTTTTAAATGCCCTTCCGAAGAGGCCAGGGTAAAAAATTTTTCATCCAATCAGCTGCATTACGGTTTGAATGGTACAACATTCGGGCTTGGTCCGGTAAAGACCAATATATGGAGGCAGATACGCCTTCCTATGCTGAACAGATATCCCCACGCTCCCGGAGTGATCGTTTTTACTGACGGGATGCTTGCTGCCGGGAGAACCGGACGGAGCAATCATGCATACTGTGTTTCTGCAAAGGCAGATATAAAACCATTTCCCTATGAAGGCGGGAAAAATTCCCAGGGACCTTATTTCCGGCATGAGAAATATAAACTTGCTCCGGCGGCAACTTTGTCCGGTGCGGTTATAAAATACTCATACAAAGGTCAAATGATCCATCACCGCAACTGGATCCCCCGTCAGCAGAACAATATATGGTCTTTCACTGAAACATACTCCGTAAAGGATTAAAAGAAAGGATAAATGCAATGAAAAACTTTTTCAAACGATTTTCAATTATCCTTTTTTTCTCAGTTGCTTTTTCCTGTTTTAGCAAAGAAATCAATATCAAGGGAAATTTTGCCCAATGGGCAATGAAACCGGAACTCATTGACGGCTGGGGACTTACTGCAGGCAGTCTGAGGAAGAATCCTGCTGAATTAAAATTACTTCCCAGGGATGAAAATGGTTTTTCCACTCTGCATTTGAAAAATCATCCCAAAGGAAATTCTTTTCTGCTGGGGCATACCCGTTTCCCGGTTGTTGCGGGAGATGAGATGACTGTAAGCGGCACGATCCGTGGGAAAGGAAAACTCTCCCTTTATTATTGCCGTTATGATGTAAATAAAAGAAATTGCGGTTACTCAAAAGCTGTTTCTGTTCCGCTTTCTCCTGAAGAAAAAATATTTGAGATAAAAATAAAGGTGGAAGATACTGCCAAGTGTAAAATCCGGTTTGCCAATCTTGCCTTTTCTCTGCAAGGCTCTTCCAGTGAGATCTATCTTAAAAATCTGAAACTTTCTGTAAAAAGCATTTCTTCCGGCAGTACCGCAAAAGAAGATCCTTCCTTCCGTTTCTATCCTGTGGGAAAACTTGTTGCAACTCCAGGAATGGATATAGAAAAAGACCTTCAGAAAATATGGAAAGATGTGCCTGCCGGGGAAGGTTTTTATCTTTTGCGCAATACACAGTTTGAAAGTGTTGCCAGACAGACTTCCATAAAAATGGGACATGATACAAAATATTTTTATCTTCTTGCATGTTGTAATGAGCCGGAAATGGAAAAACTGGTCACAGATCCGAAAAACTATTTTGACGGACTGAAATCTGATGATCAGATCGAACTGGGAATCACCCATGACCGGAAAGTTTTTCAAAACTATTTTGTGGCAAATACCGGAGGCGGAGTGTTCCAGTTGCGTTCCACTCTTGATGCAAAAAGTTCCGGATTAAAGAAAAAGGATCACTTTTATATATGTCTTGCCATTCCTATGGATGGATTGCTGCCGGGACAGAAGAAAGTGGAATACGGTAAACCTTATTACTTTAATGTGGGGCGTTCCCGTTATGCCGGGGGAGGGGCGGTTCTTTCTTCTTATGCAAAAGGTTTCGGAAGCAGGGAAAAATTTGCCGTTTTGCGTTTCTTTGATTCTAAAGTTCCCCGGGAACAGGAAAAGGATATCAATGAAATATATTATGCCCGGATCCGGTCGGATATTGATAAAATAAAACAGGAAACGTTGGCCGGTATCAAAAAACTTTATACAGAATACGGTACATTGGATGAGACGAATGCTCAAACTCTTGTAAAACTTGCCGGGCAGGCAAAAAAGGCGGATTCCATTGAAGAAATGCTCAAGATAGTGCGTCAATGGCAGCAATGGGATGCAAAATTGAAGAAAGCTGTGAAAAAAGTCCGTTTTGAACTGAAAAATCCGGAGAATATCAAGGCTTTTTATGTTAATGCCGCAAAATTTGTGCCGGATAAAAACGGTATTGTGGAATGTGAACTTATTGAAGGAGTAAATTGTATCGCCTTTGAGAGTAAGAATGGAGGTAAACTGGATATCCGCCTGAAAGGGCATCCGGAAACTGATGGTCGCTGGAGGATCAATAAAGAGAAACTTTCCTCCGGAAATTGGAAAAGCAGCGATTATAATGATGCAGAATGGAGTGTTGCCCAATGTGAGCCTGATGGCAGTTTTTCTGCGGGCAATTACGGCAGACAGCTTATTGTCTGGAACCGGACATTTCATGGTCCCCACCGGATCCTGCCTCTGGCACATTGCTGGAATATATCGGAAGATTCTGTGGATTCCCTGCAATTTGCCAATTATTCCCCTCTTGCTTTTGACTTGAAGGATTATACGGTGGAATTCTATATGCCGGAAACATTGAAAGTGGGGGAGATTCCTTCTTACAAAACACTTTCCAAAGCAGAAAAAGTAAATCATTCCAATATCGTTCCGGAACGGATCTCTGTCAAAATGGATCCTGAACGCAAAAATTACAGGAAATATATTCTGGAATTTTCCAAAAATACCGCCACAGCAAAAAGAACAACTTATACATTGCTGCCCCTTGAACTTTCCGGAATGAAAAGTGGAAACTCTTTCAATGTTTTTTATTCCAGAAAAGCAAATGGAAACTTTACTGAACTGATGCAGAAGATCCCCTTCAATGTTCTGCCGCCTGTCAACGGCAGAAGAACAAAGCAGGTCAAGTTCATTGATGAAGCCTGGAATTTGCCCAATATGTCTTCAGACTTTTATGAAAAACTTTTCCGTCAGCATATCAAAAGCGGTCTGAATATGTGGAAATGGGGAAGCGGTGGAAGTATGGTTTCCCTGAATGAGCAAAGATTGAAAAATGTGGAAATGACCTATCTTGCCGGAGCGGAAGTACCTGCCTCCACCTCCCTTTATCCTATCTGGGGATGCGATAATCTGAAGAATGGAGCTCTTTATAAATACATTGTTTCCACCTCCGGAGCAAAGGCACGTTTCTTCAATGATGAAGGAAAATGGGAAAAATTAAGTCCGGCAAAAGTGAAAAAATGGAAAAATGTTCATAAATTCAACCGTATGTACTGTCCCACATTCATGCTTACAGAAGGACGGCATGATTTCGTGAAAGCAGTGAAAAAAGATTTCAAAGAATACTGGCTGAATACTAATCCTTATACCTGCGGCTTTTACCTCAACTGGGAAAATCATGTCTGGGATGAAAAGATCCAGGATGATTACTGTTTCTGTGAGAGATGTAAAAAGGCATTCCGCAAATATGCCGGACTTTCCGGAAAAGTGGATCTGAGCGACAATAATATCAAAAAGAATTTTAAAAACGAATGGTATAAATTCCGTTCCAATCTGGATGGGCAGCTTCTTGCCCTTGTTTCCATTGCCGCAAGACAGTTGGGAAAACACTGTTACATCTATACCCAGATCGGACAGACCGATTACTGGAAAGGTGCGTATGAAGGGATCGATACTCCCTCTCCGGCACTTCCCGGCAATGCTGCTCCCGACAGTAAAAATCAGCATTTTCTGGATTCCTCCATGGCAGAAATGCGGGAAAATACCGGCGTGGAGATCATTATAGGTCAGCACATGGTTCCCACCTGGGGGAGACCGGGCGGGAAAAACGGGTATCTTAAATATTCCATAGCTTCACAGGATGGTTATCTTGATCCGGCATCATTCAAGGCGCGTGCTGTACGGATGGTAGCTTCTCTGCATGGCGGTTTTTCCCTGTGGGGGACTTACGCATTGAACAATGGAACGCACTATTATATCGGGGAAGCCTCCCGGCTGATCAGTGATTATGAACCGCTTTTTGTTTACGGGGAACGCAATGACAGTCTGGTGAGATCCAAAGATACAGCTTACCCGAATATCCTTGTCCTTACCCGGAAAGGAGTTCCCCTGAAAAATCCCGAAACAGGAAAATATGTAGTGCAGAAGGGAAAAGTGATTTTTGGAGAGGAACGGCTTGTTCTTCTTTTCAATGAGTCAGGGAAACCGGAAAAAGTTGAAATAGAAAATCTGGCTCTTCCGGAGAAATCATGGGGAAAAGTATGGGAAAAGGGTCAATGGAAGAAGGATCCCGCAAAGATGACTCTGACGATCCCTGCCAATGATGTGCTTGCTGTTTATCTTATGGGATTTCCCGCAAAGTAAAAAGGCATCTGCCGGAAATTGAAAGGGAGAAAAATTATGGATATATGTATTCTCGGGACTTGTTCCGGTACAGAACCTTTTGCCGGAAGACACCATACTTCCTGGACATTGAAAACTGCTGACGGGCTTTTCTGGTTTGATGCCGGAGAATCCTGTTCCTATACGGCACATCTTGCAGGAATAGATCTTCTGGAGTCCAAAGCAATATTCATCTCCCACCCGCACATGGATCATACAGGGGGATTGCCCAATCTTTTCTGGACGCTGGGGAAATTGCGGGCTGTAAGAAAAGTGAAAGATTTTCCGGAACTGCCAATTTATACTCCCGAACCAGCCCAGATCCAGGCTGCATTTGCATTTTTACGTCCGACGGAATCCCCCTTTACCACTCCTGTTTTCAAGGTGAAAGAGGGGATCATCATGCAAAAACCTCTCTTTGTGGAAGCTCTTGGTAACGGGCATCTGGAAAGAGAGGCAGATGGGATGGCAAGGTCTGTAAGTTACCGGATAAAGGCGGAAAACAAAGTGATCGTCTATTCCGGCGATATAAAGGAGATAAAGGAATTGGATCCGTGGACAGGAAAATGTGATCTTCTTCTTATGGAAAATGCCCATTATGATCCCCGTGTGATCTGTAAATATCTGGCGGAAAAAGGTTCAGAGATCGGCAGACTTGTTTTTCTGCATCACGGGAGAAGTACCATGAAGGATCCGGAAGGGACGCAGAAAGATTGCCGCAGTCAGATCTCCTGTCCCGTGGATGTGGCTTTTGATACAATGACTTTTGAGCTGTAAAGGGGACGTATGAAATATAAACATATTCTTTTAAGGGAGTTCCGTAAAACGGTCATAGATGGAATGGTCGTCAATACCAATATCGGTACAACAGCTCACGGGCCGGGATTATTGCGTTTTTTTGAAAAATATCTGCCGGAATGTGAAATACGGGTCTGGGCATCCGCACCCCTGTCTCCGCCAATGGCAAAGATGATGGCGACTTTTTTTCCCCATATTCCGGTTATTCCGGGTGATCTTGCAGATCCGCCGGAAGAGTTGAAAGAAGCTGTGGCGTGGAGCGATCTGCTGCTCATCGGTTCCGGCAGTTGTATTCTGGAAGAGGATGTCAGGGATTATATAAAGATGTCCGGCAAGCCTTTTGCCGCTGCCGGGATCGGGTATTGCAGGGAATCTCTGGAGCTGATGCAGAAAGCAGCTTTTATTTATTTCAGGGAATCCGAGGCTCTTGAAGCTGCAGTACGGGATGACTTGAAGGTTCCCACCGGTTTTCTGCCGGATGGAGCTTTTACCTTCGATACGGCAGATGAAGAGGGGGCAAATAAGTTTATGTGCCGTCATCAGCTTGAGGAAGGAAAGTATGTCTGTTGTGTCACCCGGTACCGCTGGACACCGGTCTGGGAGTATTGCCCCGGGACAAAATTCAATCCGGAACGGGATGCATATAATCAACGGATGCTGGAAACAGATTTTGCACCATTGTATGAGGTTATATGCCGTATCGTGCGCGAAAAGCATTGGAAAGTCCTTTTTGCACCGGAAACTTTGCCGGCACTGGCATTGGCACGGGATAAATTTTATCCCATGTTTCCGGAAGATGTCAAACCTTTTCTTGTTCTTCCGGAAAGTTACTGGGAGGCGGATCTGGCATTGGGCGTTTACAGAAAAAGTCCGGGAATATTCGGGCTGGAAATGCACTCCCAGGTCATGGGGATCGGAAACAATATTGCTTCCATTGTCTGCCGGACAAGGGAGTTCGGTTCAAAAAGTGTGATGTGGAAGGATATCGGATTGGAGAAATGGCTTTTCGATTTTGATAAGGAAGAGGATAAAAAGAATTTTCCTGCTGTTGTACTTGAAATGCTTTCTGATACTGACGGAACACAGAAACTGGTAAAGGATGCCAATCATGTATTGGAAAAATATTTTCAAGCCTTTGCCTGTTTTATGAGAAGTGTTTAACTTTTTCCATTTGTTTCGGTAATGGTATCATAGCCGCCAGTTCTTCTGCTGTACGGTAAATTTCTATTCTTTACTTGCTGTGTGCCACTTGAAAAAGCCGCAGCCGGATCTTGACGGAATATATAAATTTTACTCCTGTATGAACCTGTAAAAAATCTCCGGCATCGCAAGGAAGAGACTTGTTCAGATGTATATTGCTCAGGATAAATTGATACAAAAGATTGTAAAATGCAAAAAGAAATGTATATTACCGGGAAAAGAGGTGTTGTATGAAAAAAAATACGATTCAGAATGTTGCCGTATATCTCGGCTCTGCGGAAATAGCCGAACCAAAATTCCGGCAGGCGGTAATTGATCTTGCCAATTATCTTGCTGAATATGATATGACGCTTGTTTTCGGCGGCAGTTCCTGCGGAATGATGAAACTGCTTGCCGATACCATGCTTGCCCGCAATGGCAGAGTTATCGGCGTATTCACCAAATGTCTGCCGGAAAAATATATACGGCAGGATCTGATGGAATCTTTTATTACGGAAAATCTTGCAGAACGTAAAGAAAAAATGCTCTGTCTTGCCGATGCCATTGTGGCTCTGCCCGGAAGTATCGGAACTTTCGATGAACTTTTTGATGCTCTTGCCCGGAAGAAACTTGGAGCCGTAAGTTGTCCCATTGGTGTACTGAATATTGACGGCTTTTTTGATCCATTGTTTGAACTTCTGAAAAAGAGTATGGAAGCGGGTTTTTCTTCACAAAAGACATTTGACATGCTGCAAAGCGGAAGAACTCCGGGAGAACTTTTTGAAAAGTTCTGTTCCCTGTAAAGCTTGATAACCGAGTCCGGGGGAGAAAAATTCTTTTCCGGAAAGGGGTTTGCCCGGAAAACAAACCTTTTTCCAAACTTATTCCCGGCATTTTTCTTTTTACGGTACAAAAGAAATCTGATCCTGTGATGAAAGGAAAAAAGAATACGCTCCGGATAAGCGGACGCTTCCGGGGCAATTTTTATTTTTCTTCCAGAACTCCGGCATAATATGCTTCCGGCGCACAGCTGACTGTTCCGTCAAATTCCGCTTTTACAACAAAGGGGAGGGGAAGAGTTGGGGGGAGGGAAAGGAGCAGCCGGTAATAATCATAATCCGGGTTGCTGTTCTGGCTGAAGCCCACTTCCGGTCCATGGATGACGGAGGCTTTTTTCAACTTGTTTTTTATTCCATAAAAACGCAGTTCTCCCGGATTTCTGAAACACCAGAAATAAAGGATATTTTCTTTCATGGTCACATGGCCCCAACGGTTGTCCGGATAGACAAGGGGAAAACTGCCTGTTCCGTAAAGAGCTTCCCCGTTTATTTTGAGAAAATCCCCCACACCCTTCAGGATCTCTCTTGCTTCCGGCGGAAAACTTCCTGTGCCGTCCGGTCCCACATTAAGCATATAGTTGGCATTACTGGCGGCAAGTTTTGCCATGATCTGCAAGATCTCCGGAACGGTACGGTAATTATGGTCAAAGGGTTTATAGCCCCAGCTTTCATTCATTGTGCCGATCCCCTCTGTCGGGGTGGTATACCGTTCAAAAGGCACCTGATTATCTCCAAGAGAGACATAATCCCATTCGCCTTCCCCCCCAAGTCTGCTGTTTACAAGGCAATCCGGAGAAAGATCCCGTACAAATTGCCGCAGGGAGGAACTCTGTTCCTTTGTAATGATATGGGGCGTATCAAACCACATTACCGCCACATCCCCGTAATTGGTAAGCAGTTCCCTGACCTGATGCCGGACTTTTCCATTCAAATAAGCATCAAAGGCTTCCGGAGACCTTTCCTCTCTGGAAAAATCCCAGAAATTCCCGTACCCGCCTTTTTCATACCAATCCTGTTCATGGGAATAATAAAACCCCAGACGCACTCCATATTTTTTTCCGGCTTCGGCAAGTTCTTTAAGGGGATCCCGTTTGAATGGGGTGGCTTTTACGATATTGTAATCATCCCAGGAAGAATCAAACATGGCGAATCCGTCATGGTGTTTACTGGTAATGATCATATATTTCATACCGGCTTCAGCGGCACTTGCCATCCATTGTTCCGCATCAAAATTTACGGGATTGAAGGTTTCTGTCAGTTTCCTGTATTCATTTCTGGGAATCCGGAATTTCCGCATCAGCCACTCGGAGACCCAGGGCGTTTCCATGTCTTTCCAACGGCCCCCGGCAGCAGAATACAAACCCCAGTGAATAAACATACCGAATCTTGAAGAAGTAAACCAGCTCATTTTGTCCCTTTTGTCTTAATATTTCCTGCATTGCTTTATTCCATGACCAGCCAGGCTGCCCGGGCTGGATTATACGCTCCGTGAAGCAGCCGGCTGGGCCATGGCGGATTTTCCACCCAGCTGAAATCTGCTCCGGAGACACTTACACGCATGGGAAAACCTTCGCGGATGAAACCATGAAATTCCTTCAGCGGGATCGTTACATTGATATTGCCATTTTCTCTTGTGAATACCGTGCCGGAGAGGTTTGGTCCATGATAAACGATCCGATCCATGCCTGCCGGGTCAAAAAATATCTGAAAAGGTGACCAGAGCCGCTGTGTTTCCAATGCAAAATTACAGACGATATCACTCATACCGTAAAGGGTGAGATAAAGATTTTCTGCATCGTGACAGATACTCCAGCTTTTGTTTTCATCAATTTTATTGAGAATTTCTTTTTCCGTTCTTCCGGGACATCTGGCAACTTTTCCTGTAAGGAGCTTTCCGGTATATTCGTCGATCCATGTTCCATTCAGATCAAAAGCCGGGAAATCCTTTTCCAGCAGTTCTTCCAGTAAAGAGATCCTGGCACGCAGTTTTTCCGGAAAAAAGAGATAACCTTCCGCTTCGGAGTGATAACCGAGTCTGCTGTCTTTTTCGCACAGTGTGAGCATAGCCCGGGTATTTCTGATCTCATCATTGACGATCTCTTTCATTTCTGCAAGATGATCCACCTTATTGAACAGCATATCCTCCCGCAGAGAATAGAATTTCAGAAATGAACAGGTGCTTTTCATCTGAATACTTATGGCTTCCGCCAGTCTTATATCCGCCAGCCGGGACGGATCATTTCTGTATGTTCCGGAAAGCTGCTGCATGATCTCCAGACCTTTTTCCCACAATTCACTCATCTTCTGACACAGGATCAGGGCTTCTTCAAGAGTATGATGGAAGGCAAGACACTCTCCTATTCTGTCTCCGCATACTTCCGGAAAATATTTCAGTACCCAGCTTGGAGCTATCGGAGTATCCTGCGGAAAAAGATATAAGGGCCATACGATACTGTGGTGAAGCGGTCCATACCATTCAAATGCCAGATTGGAAGGGAAAAATCTGTATGCCATGGAAAATAAATGCCATGCTTCCGCTATTTCCGGAGCATCTTTCCGCCAGAACGGTGCAGCAAGGAATGTAAGAAATTTTTTACTGTCCTCTGTAAACACCTCAAAAGCGAGTTCTCCGGCAGCTTTATTCATCATACCTGGATAATTGCCGAAATACCAGCACTGCATTGCGGCAGAAACATTGTTCCGGAACATGAAAAGATATTTATCATACAGATTTTCCGGTACGGGGATAAAGGGGACAGAGGCATTTTCATGGGAACAGCATACCTGTAACTTTGCTCCGGTACGGGGAGAGGTTTTGGCACTTTCCGCAAACAGACGCGACGGCCCTACATAAGCAAGGGAATAATCCAGTACAACACGCTTTTTGCCCAGCTGTTCAGAAGTTCCGCCGGACTCAAAATTAAACATGAGCGTACAGTTTTGCGGCCATTTTTCCGCTATTTTCAATAAACGGTGCATATAAGGGGAACCGTCATACTGGCTCGGGGTATAAAACCAGCCGATATATTCAGATTCCGGATTATATTTATGCATGATATTTGCAAACATCTCCGCCATTTCTGCAAGATTTTCCCCATCATCTTTTTTACCGCAGACCGGACAGGTGATCCCTTCCAGACGTCCATCCAGAACATGATGGGAGGCACAGGAACCATTATCTTCTCCAAGCATGATATTGATCACGCCGCCAAGCTCCGGTACAGCTTCAAATATCCTTTCCATACATTCTGCCAGATACCGTTTGCCTGTTTCCGATGAGGTACAGAAGGAATAGTAGGGACCGCAAAGATTCGCTCCCACCATTTCCGGATATTTTTCCGCATCTTCCATGGGGACGCAATGGTGGGCAGGCCCCCACAATTTCGGTTCACTTAAAAATACATAGATACGGATACCGTAACGGGCGCAGCGTTCCACGGTCTTGCGTAATTTTGCAAACCGTTTTTCCGCGTCTTTCCCTCTGCCGGGAAAGAGTGTGGAGGGAAGATCCCGGAAATACATGGTGAGCCAGAGTCCATTTACTCCCTCGTGGGCAAGTTTATTTAAATATTCTTCCGGATAATAATCCACATCATTGGTGAGTTCATCAATAAAAAAGGGCGGACGGTTGGTTGGCCCGAAGAAACAACGGGAAACACGGTGTCTGACAAAAGGTTTTCTCTGCCATCTCCCCGGCATGACTGCTTTACCTTCCGCTTCACAGATCCGGTCTTCCAGAAAATAGATCCCCCGCCGCAAACCATCGGCATCTGCTGCCGAAAGGGTAACTTTATCAGGAGTGGAAACAAGGATGTATTCCTCTTTTGCAAGAGAAGTATTTTCTGTAAAAAAAAGCGGGTAAGCTCCGACCTTTTCTTCAATATCCTTACTTTTCAAGACATTGCGCAGGGAGTCAAAGGCGGTTTCCGGTATGTCCTGAACAGGGAAAGTAATTTTGATCTCCACGCCTTTTGCCATACAGTCAGCATTTATTCCCGGGTCACAGCCGTTGCCCTGCTGAAAATGGTATTCCATGGGCTTTTTTATATCGTCCATGAATCCGAAGGATTCCCGCGGCGGCTGGGGGATCTTTGAAAATGCTTCAATTTTTTCTCTGTCCATCTTTATATCGTCCGGTCATTGCTGTAAGGTGGATTTCTTTTGCTGTTCTATTTTAAATATAGCACCATAGAGATTTTATTAAATGTCAAATCATTGAAAGAATGTGTCAAAAAGAATGTATGGGATTTGATTTTATGTTATTTTGCGGTATATTTAAGCAGGAGGTCTGAAGAAGATAAAGGAAAAAGAACACAGCTCATGGCAGAAGAAACAGAAAAACAAATCATATTATTGCCCACACAGCCTTTCAATGTCACCATTCTTTACAGCAGTTACCGCTGGATAGAGAACTGGACATGGTCGGCAATGCTGCACAACTACTGGCGGCTCTATTGGAACCGGGAGGAGGGGGCATATATTGAAACGGATGGAAAAAAACTGCTGCTTACAAAAGATAAAGTCGTCCTTGTTCCGCCCAATACCGGCTATCCCTGCCGTTCCAGAAATCCGTTTCATCATTTTTATATCCATTTTACGGCACCGCCGCCCTATGATCATGTAAAACCGCAGATCTATACCTTTTCATCGGATGTCGTTATGCAGTATATCGACCGCCTGACTGATGAAAAATACAGTATGATCCATTACCAGATGCTGCAAAGTATCATCAATATTTATCTGCTGCGTCTGCCGGAATCCGCTTTCCTTGATCCGGAAGATACGGGAATGGATAAACGCATCGAATATGCCGTCAAACGTCTTTCCGAACTGCCGTGGAAAAAGATCAGTAACAGCGAGATCTGCCGGAAAACAGGATTGACCCTTAACGAATTTTATTTTCTTTTCAAAAAAGAGATGGGAACGACGCCCCGGCAGTATGTGATTGCCATACGCATGGAAAATGCAAAAAGACTTCTGTTGAATACGGAATTGAATATTGATGAGGTCGCTGAATATACCGGTTATGCGGATCGCTACCAGTTTTCCAAGGCGTTCCGGCAATTTTACAATGATACTCCGGCAGCCTTCCGTAAAAATAACAGTTGAGGAAAACTGCGGAAATATCGTTATTACGATTTGACATCTTCTTTTAATGATTTGACATTTAATAATATGGGTTTTCTGCTATAATAAATTACAGCAATAAATTACAGCAATTATTATCAGGGAGGCTCATGATGGGAATTAAATTCTCAAAAACAATTCTTTTTTTCAGTTGCTTCATTTTGTGTCAGATCCTTGCCGCCAAAGAAGGAATGACCTTTTTCAACTCCTTTGATCTCATGAGTGTCAACGGAGAAAAAGGAGCTTTTCCCAAATGTCTGAAATGGAACAACCCCGGTTTGGAATTGCGGGCATTTCCCGGGATCAGGGGAAAAGGCAATGCTGTTGCGCTTTCAGATAAGGAAGCACTCACTTATAAGAGCGAGGGAAATCTGGCAGACGGAAGCGGGACAGTATCTTTCTGGTTTGCCCCCCAGGAGGATCTTCCGGAAAAATATACCCATTGTTACATGACACTTCCTCTGAAGGGGGGATTTCTTGCTTTACAGCAGTCTCCGGCATATAAAAATAAACTCATTCTTACATTCTTTATTCCCCGGAAAAATGATGTTCCTGCAAAAACTCTTGTTGCGTACCATGATGTTCCGGGTACATTGAAAAAAGGCGTCTGGCATAAAGTGGATATCTGCTGGGAGGGTTCAACGATCCGTTTCTATATGGACGGAGCTTTGCGCCGGATCAGAAAAAATGAGCATTGGCTGAAAAAAAGTCCCTCTGTAATGAATCTTCCGGAAGGGACCAGTCTTGCCATTATTAAAGGAAAGAATATTACTTTCAACGGACAGATGACTGGAAAAAAAGTTATTGCCGGTTACATGACCGCCTATGATGAGATCGCTTTTTACAACAGGGCTCTTACAGCGGAGGAAGTGAGAAAAGATTATGCAAAATATTTTTCAGATAGTTTTGTCAAAGAAGTGAGAAATCCTTTTTTTGTGCTTTCCAAAAGTAAAGTACCAATTAAAGTCGATGGCAGGATCGGAAACGATGAATGGAAGGAATCCGTATCCTTTCCGCTGAACAGAAGTAAAAATCCGCTGGAGATCATAAACGGGATCACCGCAAACTGTTCCCTGAAATATGATGAAAAAAATCTTTATGCGGCATTTTCCATTCCGGCAGTTCCCACGAAGAAAAAGTATTTTGTCCGGGATGGGGCAGTCTATGAGGATGACTGTTTTGAACTGCATTTGTTTGATCCTGTAAAAAACAGGCAGTACCAGTTTATTGTCAATGCCAATGGGGTCCTGTATGATTCCCGGTTATCCGATGCAAAACCTGTTTTGTGGAACAGTCAGGCACAATATGCTTCTTACATTGGAAAAGATTTCTGGAGTGCAGAATTATGTATTCCTCTTTCCGATCTGAGAATGCCGCAGAAAAATTCAAAGTGGAAGATCAATCCTGCGGCAACTTTTTACCATAAAGGGAAAAATATCTCAAATATGTTTTCTTCTTCCAAACTGGGATTTTCCTATATTCCCGCCATGGCAGATTTTGTATGGGGGGATGCGGCATTGTCTTTTGCTCTCCATGATACTTCTGCGGATGCAAGCGGCGTTTTTTCCTCCTCTTTTTCCGGGGAAAACTCTATCCGGGCAAAAGCAGTCATCCAGTCCGAATCGGAAGAAAGTGCGTTATATCCATTTGATTTCAACAACCGGAACTGGAAAATAAGTAAAAAGCCGGGCCTGCATATTTTTCAGGTGGAGGCACAGAAAAAAGGCAAAAAAGTCTTTCAGTATGATTTTCTCTATCAGGTGAAGCGGCCTGTTGAATTTGAATATGCTTTTTATCCTGCGGAAAAAAAGGCAGTGATCAAATTGTCTGTGTATCACACAGAAAGCAATTTTGTAAAATTGATGAAGGGCAGGGGGATCCCTGCCAGACTTTCCCTTGTTTCTGCAGAAGGAAAAGTATTTTCATCAAAAGATATATTGGTAAAGGATTTCCAAAGCACTCACGTTCTTCCTCTGCCTGTGGAAAAACTTGTTCAGGGGGATTATTTTTACAAAGTGGAATTTCTGCCGGAAAACTATAACTTTACGGCAAAAAATCTTTTCCGTGTGCCGGATCTTACTTTTATGAAGGAAAAAAGAGTGATGGCAGATCATGGGGTGCCTGCCCCCTGGACTCCTGTAAAGAAAAAAGGTGGGAAGAGTTATGAGGTATGGGACAGAGTATATCATTTCGGGGAAGGTCCCTGGCCGGAACAGATCATTTCCCGGGGGAAAAAGCTGTTTCTGCTCCCGCCTGAAATACACACGGATAAAGGGGGACGCTTCCAGTGGCGGGATTTCCGTGAAAAAGAGACATATCCTGACAAGGTGCTTTTGACTGGTAAAGGGGAAAATGATCTTTTTACAGTTTCCTGGGATGGGGAATTAGCCTTTGATGGAATGTATCTTCTTTCCTGGAATATTACTCCGAAAAAAGATACTGTAAGCATAAACAATCTTTCTCTTTCCTGGAGTTCCCCTTCTTTCATGGGGAAATATGTAACCAATCCCGTGTTCCGTCACTGGAATGGAAAAAACTCTATGGCTTTGCGGTTTGACCCTTTCAATGAAGCGGAAATGCTTTTGTGGCATTCCGGAGATGTTCACGGTCTTTCCTGGTTCTGTACTTCTGATGCAAACTGGGTGAATTTTCATCAGGAAAAACAGATTTTTCTTGCAAAAAACAAGGAAAAAATCAATGTGAAGATCAATATGATTTCCCGTAATGCTGTACTTGAAAAAGGGAAAAAGGCACAATATAAGATGACACTTGTTGCCACCCCGACGAGGAAACGGCCGGAAAAATTCCGTTCTTTCTATTATGAAACGCTTACCAAAGCCACTTACGGTTTGACCACCGGCTGGGGATCTTATACCGCAACAAGAATGTGGGCGGATGATACCCAATTCTGGACAAGCAATATTCCCCGGGATCCTGCCGGATATGAAAAACTTATTAAAAACTGGTGGAAGAAACACAAGATAAAATGTTTTGCTTATGCCATGCCCACCCATCTGGCTGAACCTGAAGCGGAATATGATTATTTTTATCCCCAGAGTGCCACGCTTCCCGGGTTTTTCTGGCGGGGAACCTCCAAGATCGACGGAAAACCCTACTATACAAAACCCTGCTGTCCCGGAACTATTGTAGGCGATCTTATGTTGTGGCGGCTGGAAAAAATGCTTACAAGACTGCCGGAACTCGGCGGACTTTATCACGATATTTGTGTGCAGCGTCCCTGTTCCAATGCTGCTCACGGCTGCGGGGGAGTGGATGCCTTCGGTAAAAGTTTTACTTCTGTAAACGGGCTGCATCTGCGTTCCTATCTGATGCGGGTATATAAACTTACCAGAAAACTCAATATGGAGATGATGAACCACGGACACGATAAATTCAATCCCATCGTACATTCTTTCGGGGATGCCTGGTATCCCGGTGAAGAGATCCTGCCGTCGGAGATCGCTACAGATCCTGCACATTTTTACTGCCGCGGCAGAAGTCAGGAAGAGTATCAGTTCCGTTTCAACAGTGAAGTGCATGGCATGGGAGTCAATCTGCTTGTCCGGGGATATTCCCCCGGGATGTATCCCACCCAGAAACCTTATAAACATCTTTTGACGGGCGAACCCTATTTCCGACAGTATTCCACAGTGGCTGTATTGTTTGATTTTATTGCAAAATGCACGATGAATGCCACCGATTTGCAGGGAAAATTGTGGCAGATACGCAACGATCTGGGTCTCAATCATGCGCAATTTATCCCCTACTGGCGGGAAAAACTCGTTACATCTGCCTCAAAAGAGGTTTATGTTTCCGTATACCGCTGGAATAAGCCTTCTTTGTACCCTGTGGTATTTGCTGCCGGCAATCTTTCAAAAAAGGATGCTGTTCTTGCATTGAACATTGATTTCAAAGCCCTGGGACTGGACAGAACAAAAGTCCGGTTTTATGATCTCTGGAACGATGGAAAAGTTATGACGCTTGAGGAGTTGAACTCTTCTCTTATCCGGAGTCCGGGATTCCGGCTTATCGGGGTAAAATAAAAGGATCGGAAAATGATGAATATAAGTAAAAAGTCCCCGGTCTGGAACAGGGAACAAAAGTATTTCAGAGCAAGTATGGATCTATCCCTTCCGCCGGGTTCATCATTCTGTTATGTTTCCAATGCCATGATGACCCAGGTTTTTCCCCGGCCGAATCTGGATAGAGTGCTGGATTGGACAAGGGATGTATTCAGTACGGATGTGATCATTGTGGGGAATGATTTTCTCAATAAATATATTCTTGCCGGAGCTTTGACCGCCTTGCGTTCCACAACGGATTTTACTGCAAAAATGCGGAACCGGACTTTTGTTTCCATTGAAATGGAACAAAGGTATATCCATCCGGATGAAGAGCCGGAGGAAACAGTGATCCTGGAAGGGGATGACTGGAAGGAACTTCTTGCACAATATGCAGAGATGGCTGCAAAACGCATGAATGTGAAAAAAATCGGGAAAATGCCCAATGTGACTGGATACTGTTCCTGGTACTATTATTATAAGGATGTGACGCAGAAGGATCTGCTGGAAAATGTGGAGGCATTGAAAAATGCTCCTTCCTCCTTTAAAACAGAGTATGTCCAGATCGATGACGGGTATCAGACTTGGCAGGGGGACTGGCTCGACCGGAAAGAAGAGTGGCCCGCCCCTCTTGATGAGATCGCAGGAAAGATCATAAATAGTGGCATGAAGGCAGGAATATGGCTGATGCCTTTTACTGCTTCAACGGCAAGCAGGGTATATAAATCGCACCCGGATTGGTTTGTGCATGATGAGAAAGGCACTCTTGTTACGGTGCAGGGGTGGTCGCCGCCGCCGGATGATCAATGGGCGTGTCTGGATACAACGGTGCCGGAAGTTAGAGAACATTTGAAAAATATTTTCATCCGTTTCCGGAAAATGGGATTTACATATTTCAAAATGGATGCCCTTATGTACGGACTTTTTGAAGGTGTCCGTCGGGATAAAAATGCTACACCTGTAAGTGCCTTCCGGCTGGGATTGCAGACGATTCGTGAGGCTGTTCCGGATGCCTTGCTTATGGCGTGTTCCAGTCCTCTGATGCCCTGTCTGGGCTTGGTGGATCATATCCGGGTCTCCAATGATACATCCCGGAATTTCGGGACGGAAAAATATGAAAATGAGAATTTTCCCCGTTGCAGTGGAGCGGATATTCTTTCCGCTATCCGGATAACTCTTTCCCATTTCTGGAAATTTGACCGTTGGTTCCGGTGTGATCCGGATGTGGTCATGGCGCGTCAGGATAATGCATTTTACTCCGGAAACGAGGCAAAATTTTCCGTTCTCGGAGCAATTATGACGGGGATAGCTTTCAGCAGCGACCATTTGGGGACTATTGCTCCGGACAGGTTGCAATTACTGGAAAAAGCGCAGAATATCCGTATGAGGGAAGTAAGACCTTTTCAGGAGGAAGCGGGTTTATGGCCCATGTTGTATGAAGGCACTATTGACGGCAGAAGGGCTGTTGCCGTATTCAATGACACCCGTTTTACAAAAGAATATACATTGGAAGCTCTTGGTCTGCAAGGAGTTTGTATAGATCTTCTGGAAGATGTGGAAATCAAAGATACTTTCGGGATCTCTTCCCATAATGCCATGCTTCTTGTTGAAAAAAGATAAATTTTGAAATAAGTATAAAATAAAAAAGGAGAAGAAATGAAAGCACAGTTTTCAGAAAATTTTGCTTCAAAGCAAAAACAACAGTATGAAAAAATTGCAAATCACAACAGAAAAGGCAGGTTCACGCTGATAGAACTTCTTGTTGTTATTGCTATTATCGCCATCCTTGCCGGGATGCTTCTTCCCGCCCTGAACAGGGCAAGACAGCAGGCTTACGGTATCTCCTGTCTCAATAATATGAAACAGTTTGGAAATTGTTTCCAATTTTACATGAGTGATTACAAAGAGTGGATCACCCCCTACAAAATGCGGGCTATGAGATTTGCCTGGACGGATCTTGTCAACGGGGAACGGGGTTATCTCAATAACCCTAAAATTCTGACCTGCAAGGGAAACAAAAATGAAATCGCTATTGCTGCTTTTTACAATTCTCCGGAAATTCCGAAAAATTCCTATTGTTACAGTATCATGCTGGGACATAATGTTTCCTCCCTTGAACATCCCATGACAAAACTTTCTGCCGTGAAAAATCCCTCCACGCTTCTTATCCTTGCCGATGGACGCAAAACGGATAATTTCGCATGGCTTGAACGGGAAAATGCTCTTGAAGATAAAGGATATTCTGCCAAGAGTGATGTAAAGGCAAGATCAATCATTTACAATCTTGCCGCACCCGCTTTCGAAGGGGTGCATGGCGGAAGGACATCCTTCCTTTTTATGGATAATTCCGCAAGAAGCCGCCGGTATAAGCCGGACAGACGCTATTATGATGCTATTTATTTTTACTATCCCTGGCAGTAATAAAAAGAAAGGTGTATAAAATGTTTACTGTAAAAAAGATTTTTATTGTTCTTTCCGTTTCACTTTTTACTTTTTTTACTGCAAAAGCCCAAAAGGATATTCTTTTCTCAAGTTCATTTGATGATCTTGATTTTACTGCTGAAAAAGGAGTAAATCCTGTAAGCATCAATAAGAAAAAGCCTCTTCTTCCCACACAGAAAATTGCCGGGATAAATGGAAAAAATGCAGTATTGCTGCTGCCCCGGGATGCGGTCATTTACAAGGCTGCGGGGAATTTTCCTGAAAAGAATGGGACAGTTGCGTTCTGGTTTGCACCGCAGTTTGATGTGCCTTATTCCTGCGCACAGGATTATCTTACAATCAGTTTCAGTGATCTTGCCGTCAATATCCATCAGGCAAAAGGCAAATACCATGACGGAAAACTGCTTCTTTCTGTTACCGTGTTCGATAAAAACCGGAAAGTAGTGAAGTCCCTTCAGGGGAGACATGATCTTCCGGAGGGGACTTTGAAGAAAGGTGTCTGGCACAGTATGGCAATCTCCTGGTCTCCGGAAGAGGTCATATTGTATCTGGATGGAAAAATCATGCCGTTAAAGGCAAATGAAAAATGGCTGAAACAGAGTAGATCCATTGTCAAACTTCCCCGGGGACTTTCTTTACAGATCACAGAAAAATGCCGTATCGCCCTGAATTATCAAAGCAGTCCTGCCGGCAGAGCCGGAGAGGGGGTTGCTTACGATGAATTGAAGGTCTATTGCCGGACTCTTTCTGCTGATGAGATCGGAAAAATTTATACCCCTGCTGCCGGAAAATAATCTATTTGCAGCAGTCCGGGATAGATAAGATTTTTTTGAGACCAGACCGGATACCATACGCATTCCGGCAGAATGAGCCGGGATGCTTACGGTTTTTATGAAAAAAATTACAAGTCCGGATATTTGAGAAGGTGTCATTCCAGAATATTTTTTGCCCGGAGGATGTAGGCATCCTGCTCTTCTTTTGCCAATTCCGTGAAACGGACATTCCAGCCGCAGACCCGGATCTGTAAGTTGGCATATTTTTCCGGATCTTTCTGGGCTTTTTCCAATTCTTCCGCATTGAAAATATTGAACTGGATCACAATGCCGTTAAGTTTGAAATAGGTGAAAAGCAGGCATTTCATGGCTGTAAGCCCCTCTTCCCCCTGTACGGAAGAAGGATGCAGCATGGCATCCAGAGGATAATCTCCGGGAAGATCCGCTGAATCAATGGCTGTGACCGACTGGATCAATGCTGTGATCCCTTTTCTGTCCATACCCATAGTGGGGGAAAGGTTTTTGGAGATCTCTTCTCCGGCAAGACGACCGTCGGGAGTAGCTCCTGTAAGTTTGCCCAAGGTGATAAAGGCTTTGGCACAGTGACCGGAAGTAATGAAAAATCCATTTCTGCTGTTGGGCCTTTTATTGATCCTGCTGCTTATAAAATGGATGATATCGCTTGCAAATTGATCCACTTCCTTTATGCCATTACCATATTTATATTCATCATGCAGGATCTTTTTCCGCAGCATTTCTGCATCCTGCCAATTCTTACTCAAAATGTCTCTGAATTCTGTCAGTGTAAGGAGCTTTTTTTCAAAAACAAATCTTTTTACTGCCATAAGAGCATCCACCGCGGTCCCGATCCCGGTAAGCTGGATCTGGGAAAGATTGTGGATATTGCCGTTGGCAAAACCGTCAAGACCGGTTTTCAAACTGTTTTCGATGGTCAGAGAATAAAGCAGGGAGGGATTGATCCTGTGCAGATATTTCTCATTTTCATAAGTACAGTGGATAATCGTTTCGATATTATCTTCCAGATAGGTGAGAAATACCTCATAAAATTCCTCAAAGGAGTGGATCTCTTCCAGTTTTTTTGCATTGCATTTTATGCTGTGACCGGTACGAAGATCTACCCCGTTATGAAAGACGGATTCCACATTTTTCAGAATATTGACGAGGGAGGCTCCTGTTACATTGGAGGCTGTTTTCGGTGCAAATTCGTAACAGCCTGTAATATTGCATGTCCTTGCCTCTTCTTCTGAAAAACCAAGCGGGGCGAGAGCGTGTTTTATGCCGGACTCTGAAATAAAGGTAAGACTGCAATGGTGATCCCGCACCATTTTCAATGCGGTATCCAGCAGCTCTTTGGGGGTATTTTCCGCTATTTTCAACTGGAGTTTCGGAGTTGGCAGTGCAAGAGCTTCAATTACTTCCAGAATCAGGAAGGATACTTCATTATAAAGGCTTTCCCCGTTTTCATCTGTTCCGCCGAGATAGAAGGGGTGACCCCAGTAATTATCTATGGATCCCCACTGCATGAAGAAACAGGTGAGAAATTCCCGCATCTCCTCTTTGGTGGATTTTCCTGAAAGAAGGTCGTTTTTGTAATAGGGATAAAGAAGTACATCAAGATTGCCGCCAAGAGAACGCACCTGCATGTGGTCGATCTGTTCACAGAAATAAAAATGCAGATAAATAAGCATCAAAACTTCATAGAAATTACGGGGGGCTCCTTTGGTAAGCTGTTCCAGCGCGGAAATTTCCCTTTTTATTCTGGGATCGCTACCATGATGTTCTTCTGCAAAAACAATTAATCTTTGTATCGTATCCAGCAAGGCATCGATTTCTATTTGCATTCCGTCAAAATGTGCCTTCACATCTTCTGTGAGAGTTCCTGCTTCCCTGTGGATATTTCTGTACTCTTCCGATCTGGCACGTAAGCCGGGAAAACCCAGAGAGGTCAAAGCATGCCAGTCGGGGATGGAGTGATCGAAGTCTTTCCAGTGCAGAAAATTTCCGGAAGCATTGCGGATATTGACTGTATCGTTGATTTGGTGATTGACTCCCAAATCGATTTCATCGTTCCATTTTTTCAACAGGCGGGAAAGAGGACGCTTTTTCCGGTCAAAAGAACCGAAGGCGGGAAAACAGTCATGGGGATTTACATCGATCATCAGATTTTTGCAGATATGTTCAAAACACCGTGCCTTGATAACGGGACGGGGCAGCTCCTGTGCCTCCAGCTCTGTCGCAAAAGCAATGATCCCGGAAGACAATTCATCAATGTCTCTTCCGGTCGTATGGTCAAATTCCGGACAACGGAACTTTTTTATAAGATATTCCCTGTCCTGATCAAATCCCTGATACAGCATAAAACAAAATCCTCCTGAATTTTTCCAGGAATGTAATATATCATCTTTTACGGAAAATAAAATGGAAAAAATCTGTGTAATTTTGTTTTTTTGTGACTTTTATTTTTTTTCGGAGAGTGTATATTAAAAAAATAACCCGGAAAAGGAGGGAAAAATGACCGGAGGAAGAAGAGTTGATATTGCGCGCTGCGTGGACAGATACCGTCTTCATATTCACCGTTTTGCCAGCGGGACTTACCCGGAGGCTGCCGGATATACGCAAAGTCTGCCGGTAAACCGCTGTTTCATGCCTTTAAGCAATCCTTCCGGAAAAGAATGTTTTCTGGAAGATGATAAACAGCATTTTACTCTTAAACCGGGAATGGCTTATTTTATCCCTGTGAATTATCCTGTCCGGCTCCGTCTGGATGAAGATCTTACATTTGTATCCATCCAGTTTACGTTGGAACTTTATGAGGGGATCGATGTGTTTTCCGCATTCAATAATATTTGCGAGATCCCCGGAGAGCATTGGAAAAATACAGCAGATACGGCTTATGGAAGCGAAAATATTCCGTTGGCAGGAGCTCAAATTTCCGCTATCATTTTTGACTTCAGCAGTATTCTTATGCAGAAGATGACAGAACGGGAATGGAATCCTGTAACAAAATTTGCCGATTTCCAGCAGGAACTTGCCTTTGTGTATTCCAACAGAAAGAAACTGGCACAGATCACGGTATCCGATCTGGCAAATGTCCGGAATTTCAGCAGGGAATATTTTACACGCAGTTTCAGCCGGATCTCCGGAATTTCCCCAAAACAGTTCCTGACGGATCTGTTGCTCAATGAAGTAAAAAGACGTCTGGCAAGAGAGGAGATCAGTATTAAAGAGATCTCTTTCTCTCTGGGATTTTCCAGCGAGTTTTATTTTTCCAAATTCTGCCGGAAACATATAGGGCTTTCCCCGAAACAATACAGGGATAAATATCCGGGGAAATAGAAAAATAAAATTGTTCTTTTGTGATGTATGCATGCTTTCATGTGATTACTTTATTGTATTTTCTATAGTGGAAAGTATCTTAAAAGTGTTGTAATTTTTTTATAAACACATAAAAAAGGATTTTTACATGAAAATGAGTTTGCACACGCTTGCTGTCATTTTTCTTTTTGCAATGACGGCTTCTCCCATGATGTTTGCCTTTGAAACGCCTCTGCAGGCAATAGACAGCGCCTCAAAAGCCATCCGGGCGAAAAATTATTCTCAGGCACATAAGGATCTGCATGAGGCGTTCCGTCTTTCGGTAAATCCCGTTGAGCGTTTTCTGGTACTTTCCCGTCATGGAGAACTTTACAGAATGGAAAAAGATTTTGTTAATGCTGAAAAGATGGTGATGCAGATCATTAATGACGCCAAAATGCCTGCAAATCTGAAAAGTTCTGCCTATTTGAATCTTGCCCGGTATAAAGAAGAGCAAAAGAAATATGAGGATACTGTTGAAGCCTACCAGAATGCGTTATCTTTGAACAAAGAAGGTACTTCTGCACAGGATAGTCTGAATAAATGCGGGCTTGTATTGATCCGTCTGAAAGATTATCCCGGTGCCATTGAGTGTTTTAATCAGGTTCTTACCATTACCGTTACCGGAAAGGATGCCAAACGCAGTCATGTTTTGCGGAAAAATGCTCACATAAATCATGCAAATGCTTTTGTTGCAATGAAACAATATGATAAAGCAGTGTCTATTCTTGAAAAAGCGGCAGCTCTGGATGAATTCAAAGATAAAAAAGATCAGCAGGAATTTCACAAAACAGTATGCAGACTCTATGAAGCTGCCATCCGGGAAAAAGTCCGGTTCAAAAAAATGGATGAAGCAGAAAAACTGCTTGCCGGATTGAAGAAAAAGGATAAGTCTTCAAGAATCATGGGGATGCAGGTCATGATCCTTACAGGTAAAGCCGCTCTTGCTTTACGGAAAAGAGATAATGCGGGAGCAGAAAAATTCTATAAAGAAGCTGTTGCTGTGAAAGGCGCAGCAGTTGCCGATACAGTAAACGCATATAACGATTATATCAATTTCCTTTTGAGACAGAAGCGTTATTCCGATGCCGAAAAAGTTCTGAACACCCTTTTGACCCTTCCGGCAAAAGATGCGGAAACAAAGTTCAGAATCGCAAGTTGCAGAAAACAGTATCTTGTTACTGTGAAAAAATATGATGAAGCAATTACTCTTATGGAAGAAACTGCAAAACTTAAAGGGCTGCGGCCTGCAACAAAAGCAAGATGCTATGCGTTTATCGCACAAATCTGCCTTTTTGATAAAAAAGATGCTGCATCAGCCATGAAGTATATCAAAAAGGCGGAAGGTGTTCCCGGGGGAAGGTGGAAATGCCCAGCTTATATGAAAAAATATCTTTGAAGGCAAAAGTAAATATTGGAGTATGAAAAGTGAATAAGAAAAATTTTACCCTTATTGAGCTTCTCGTTGTTATTGCTATTATTGCCATCCTTGCCGGTATGCTGCTGCCTGCGGTAAGCAAGGTAAGGGATTCTGCAAGAGGGGTTGCGTGCTTGAATAATATGAGACAGCTTTCCAACTATTTTTCCATGTATTCTGATGATTATAAAGCAAGGATGCCTTATGGGGATTATTATGGCAACAACCGTTTATGCTGGCAGGAATGGTTTTATCATGCCGGATACTCGAAAATCGCACCCTCTTTTACTACGAAAAAGGATAGTATGTTCGGTTGTCCTGTCCGTTTGAGAAGAGGCGGCAGTGAGGAGATCGGGGGAGCTCGCGGGTATGGCCGCCTTGTCCATAAACAGCCTTCTGCCGCTCTGCCTCAACTGGATGCAGAAAAGAAATTTTACATTATTACCAAAATCAAAAATCCTTCCAAAACGCCCCTTCTTCTGGATTCCGGAGCAAGACTTGATAATGTGAATTTTATGGAGCAAGCCACAGATATACAGCCTTCCGACTATCAGAATAAAGCATCTCTTGCCGTGGCAAAACACAGTGGAAAGATCTCTCTTCTTACTTTTGCCGGAAATGCCCAGCAGGTCAAACCTGTTGAACTTCCCATGTATTATGAAGTCTATTACGGTAAAAGCTGGGAAACCTGGTACAGTACAAACAAAGGGAAAAGCATTCGTCTTAAATAAGTAAGGGAATATAAAAAATGAAAAAACTTTTTATTTTGTCTGTATTTCTGTTTGTTGTTTTTTCTCTGAAAGGGGAGGGCAATATCAATGGGAATACCCGCATAAAACTGGATATTGCAAAACCCATTCCTGCTGAAAAAACTGCGGAGAAAGAGTTGAAGGAATATCTGAAACAGATTTTTGCCTCCTCCCGTGTTATTCCCGTAAGAAAGGGGAAATCTTCCAATATCATTCTGCAATATGACCGGAAACTGGGCAGGGAAGAATTCCGTATTACAGAAAATCCCTCCGGTGATATCGTTATAGCCGGCGGCAGACCCAGAGGTGTCATGTATGGTGCATACTATTTCCTTGACCGGAAACTTGGCGTTCACTGGTACAGCCCCTATGATGAATATGTGCCGCAGGCGGATAATATCAAAGTAAACGGACTTCCTTATCATGGAAAACCTGCCTTTGCTGCACGGCTGCTTCTGGCAAAAAGTGATATTTTTTCCCGTAAATGGGTTGCCCGCAATCTGGTGACTTCCAATGCAGTTATCAAAGATCCTATCGCTGAACTGGGGGAGGAATCTCCTTTTGCTCCTCCCTATTCCTGTCATGGATTGCACTTGATCATCCGGGGTACAAAATATAAAAACCATCCGGAATTTTTTGCCTTGATCCACGGCAAACGCCAGGATCCGGTCAAACACGGTTTTACCGTTGACTACTGTCTGACCAATCAGGGCTTGATTGATGCTACGATCAAAGAATGTCGTGAGTATTTGAAAAAAGCCCCTAATGCCACTTATATTTCCATTCAGGAAGGGGATGGAACAATCGGTAACTGTGAGTGTGCCCCCTGCCAGAAACTGAAAAAAGATTGCGGAAACAGAGAATCTGCCCGCTGGGTCTATTTTGCCAATAAGGTTTCTGAAGGATTGAAAGAGGAATTTCCCAAAGTAAAATTCCTTATTTTTGCTTATACGGCAAGTAAGGCTCCCCCGCTGAATATCAAAGCAAATGACCATGTTGCCGTTCAGCTTTGTGCCTGGGGAAATCACCGGGGAAAACCTTATGCCCATTATCACAATAAAAACGGGAATACTTTTTTGCGTCAGCTGAAAGCATGGAAAGAAGTCTGTCCCAATCTCCTCATCTGGGATTATACTTATACTTTTTCCGATTGCTTCCTGCAAACTCCGGATATGCTTTTAAATATCGACAATATGAAATCTTTTGCTGAATTCGGAGTGAATGGAGTATTTCCGGAAGATAACTATCCTATTGTCATTGCCTATGGTATCCCCTTTAAAAGTTGGCTTCTTGCCCGCTCTATGTGGAATCCGGATGAATGTGACGGGGAAAAACTGGAAGAAACATTCTGTATGGAATATTTCGGAAAAGAAGCCGGTAAATATATGCTGGAATATTATAGAAATATCCGTAAGGTACATCATAAACAGGGACTTATCGCCTTTACCGGCGGTGGTGCCATTGGCAGTGCTGCATTTGAAAAACCGGAAGTTACCGCTTACAGTCTGAAACTCTTTGACAAGGCATTGAAAGCAGCAGAGGGCAATCGTAAGTATGTAAGACGGCTTAAAGAAACGATGTTTCCTGTAAAATACCGGGCATTGATCGATTATCAGAAGGTAAGTAAACTTGTGGATCTTAAAATGACCCCCCGGGAACTTGCCGACGATATGATCCATTACCTTATGGGGAAACAGAAATCCCTTTATCTGCGGGCGTATTACAATAATTATATCAAAAGAATCAATGCCCTGATTCATGGTGCCTCCATCAAGGCGGATACCAACCGCCATTACGGAATGGCACTTCCTTCCAGGGCCTTTGACGGAAATTTCAGAACTGACTGGCATGCCGGAGCAGGAAACGGCTGGGTGCAGATCGAGTTTGACAGCAAGCGGCCCATACAGAGGATCACCACCTGTTTCTATAAGGGCAGCGGTGCCAATACTATTGAATACCAGATTGACGGCAGTTTTGACGCTGTGACATGGTATCCCATTGTGAAACGCAATGTAAGTAAATGGGATACCAAATATTACTTCAACTTTACAGATATAAAGCTGCCGCAGATCATTGAAGCAAAATATGTGAGAACAACCATTTTCAAGGTGATGTTTGAAGTGCGTGCCGGAGTAATGATGGCCAATGACGCATTGATCACGGAACAGATGTTTGATCTTAAAGAGCTTCCCGTAGAAATTCTGGGTAAGGAAAGACCGTAAGAAAGAGAGCAAATCATGAAAAGAAATTATACATTTACCGATCTCGTTTTTACTTTGGCAGCAATATTGCTCTGCGGGGGAGTGCTTGCCGCCACTGTACAGAATACCGCCGGAAAAAGTGAAGTTGTCCGCTGTGCGGAAAATATGAAAAATCTCGGCACGGCAACATTCCGTTATGCGGAAGATCATAACGGCAGACTTCCGGAAAGCGGATTTTTGAAAGATAACTGGAAACGCAGTATCATCCCTTACCTCTTTACCAAAAAAGGGCAGGATATTACCAAAGCAGTTCCTTTCTTCCAGTGTCCGGCGGATAAAAATCAACTGCCCGCCTACATGGGGAAAAATCCTTCCTATGTGGGCAAAAACAGTTATTGTGCCAATGCTTATGTGATCGACATAAGGGACGTTGATCTGGATAATGACCATGTGAAAGGTGGACAGGAACTGAAAAAACTCTATGGACCAGATACCATCATTCTTTTTGCTGAAGACCATTCCCGCAACAACAGTATCGGACTTGGCCCTTCCGTAAAGTTCGACAGAAAAGGGGAATATGAATATACCGTTCCCTGGGGAACCGTTAAAAATGATCCTGCAAAAAGAGGGTATCACGGCTCTAAAAATAATTTCCTTATGCTGGATGGTGCTGTGGAATTTGACCGGTATGAAAATACTGTAAATGCCAATTTCAATAAATGGGTCATCCGGTTTTTCTGAAAAATTGCGTATGCCGGAAGCGTAGAGTTATATACAAAACACACTCCGGCGGGAATGGGTATCCCGCCCCGTCGGAGTCAGTGTGGACAGTGTGTAACCTGGTTGACTTTCCAAAATAAACGTGATAATTTTTCTGAAAGACTCTTGAGAAAAGTTCCCAAACTTAAATAGGCAGGGCTGACCATGAGGCGGAATACATGCTCAAAAGGTCCGTTGAAAAGTATGCAGATAAGGCTTCAGCGTTTGCAAAATGGCTTGAAAGTGGATTTCTGAAGGATTGACGGTATTAATCTTGTGCCAGACTCTATCGGAGTCCGACGTTTGTTGAGTATAAAGTATAATAAATGTGATAGAATTTTAATATAAAGAGTTGAAAAAACAGATAAGATGTATTAAATTATTTCCTTGCAGGGGAGCTTTGTTCAGAATCGTTGCTGCACTTCTGATCGAACTGGATAGAGCGTGGCTTGAAGAGTGCAAGCATTACATCAGATGTTTCAGCAGGGATTTTAGAGAATTTATATAAAATATGTTACATAAGTATTTTTTGAAAGAGGAGTAAATAATGAATATTTTCCCTGACGTCTGGGATTATGGACAACTTTTGGCTTTTTCAGGTATAGACGGCAAAACGGATTTCTGGAACGGTCTTTGTCTGCGGACTGCCAAAGATGAATATGCTTTTGAACTGAAAATCCAGGATCCGGAACAGAAAGCAAAGATTCGTTATACAGGGGAAAAGCCTGAAAGAATAGTTCTTACCGGAGATTTCTTTCAATTTTATGCCAATAATAAAATTGCAAAAGGCGTTCTTGCCGATGCCTGGAATATGGTGCTGGAAGGGCCTTTTGAGTTTGTGGATACAGAAGAATTTTATGATATGGAATCTGTCGGAGGGAGAACGCTGCTTGCGGTGAAAGGAAATCTTCATAAAGAATTTCTTGAAGAACCCATAGATTCCCTTATTGAAAAACGTTCCGCTTTTCTCAAATCTTTCCCCGTATTGAAAGATGTACCCCCTGCGGCACAGAAAACTGAACGCAAAGCTCTTTCCCAGATCAAATGTCAGGTTTATTTTCCGGAGGGGATGATCTCTCATCATTGGAGTACCCCTGACAGATGGCCTCACCGTCACATGTGGCTGTGGGATTCCGCATTCCATGCCATCGGTATGAGAAATTATGATCCGGCAATGGCGCGGGAACTCATCAGTGCCATGTTCGATGTGCAGCAGGAAAATGGTTTTATTCCGTTAAGTGGGTGTCCCTTTTCTTTCAATGAAACAAGAACACAACCTCCCGTTCTGGGATTGGCAATGAAACTTGTCAATGAAGCGGAACCATCTCCGGAATGGATCGGGAAACTTGCCCCGAAACTGGGAAAATACCTGAAATGGCTTATGGAAAACCGGGACAGCGATGGTAACGGACTTCTGGAATGGGCTGTGGAAATACATGCAAACTGCCGCAGCGGGGAAAGCGGAATGGATAATTCCCCGCGGTTTGATGGGGCAGTACAGCTGGATGCACCGGATTTCAACGCATTTTTGGCTTCTGAATGTGAATGTATGGCAGAATTCATGCCGGAGGAAAAAGAAGTGTGGCTTATGCACCATGAACGGCTCTGCCAACTGATGAATGAGCGTTTGTGGTCTCCGGAATATGAACTTTATATGGATTATGATGTTGTTGCAGAAAAAAGAACCGATATTCTTGCAAGCAGCGGTTTTCTCCCTCTTCTCTGCGGAGCCCCCACGCAGGAACAGGCGGCAAAAATGGCGGCGCATCTCACAAATCCGGAAACATTCGGTACCCCCTTGCGTATTCCTTCCATAGCTGCAAACAATGTGAAAGCGTATAAAAAAGATATGTGGCGGGGGCCTGTATGGACTAATATCAATTTCCTGATTTCTCTTGGATTGGAACGTTATGGATTCCATGATCTTGCCAGTTCGATCATTCAGGATACTTTGCGTGAACAGGAAAAATGGTACCTCAAGTACGGAACATTTTTTGAATTCTATGATGACCGGAAGGAAAATACCCCCCGGGAACTTGAACGGAAGGGAAAGATGCCTCCGGGCGAATTCCATCCTTTGATGATGCCCTTCCAGGATTACGGATGGTCAGGAACCCTTTATCTGGAAATGATCAACCGTAAAGATTGGCGTTGAAAATAATATAAGACAAGGAAGTAATTATGTCAGAAGTAAAAAAAGTCGGCGTTGCCGTAATTGCCTGCGGAGCCCGTTCCAGAGGTGTTGTTCATAAACTTTTACGGGATTCCCAAAGGGGAGTTGAAATCCTTGCTGTTTACGATCCTATTGACAGCATTGTAGATGAAGCGGAACGGGTCTGGGAGGTGGATAAAGAAAAATTCCACCGTTGTTCCAGTTATATGGAAGCAATCAATACTCCCGGCGTGGAATGGGTGATGGTTTTCTCTCCCAATGCCTTCCACAAAGAACACATCCTTGCTGCTTTCAATGCAGGCAAACATGTGTTTACGGAAAAACCCCTTGCCACTTCCATTGAAGACTGTCAGGAAATCTTTGACGCCCATCAGAGATTGCCTCATCTGCACTTTGCTACCGGATTTGTTTTGCGTTATGCTCCCATGTATCAGAAGATCAAAGAATTTCTGACCTCCGGTAAATTCGGTAAATTGCTCAGTATCGAAGCAAATGAAAATATCGCACCCGGTCATGGCGGTTATATCATGCGGAACTGGCGGAGAAAAACGCAATGGTCTGGTCCCCACATCCTGGAAAAGTGCTGTCATGACCTTGACCTGATCAACTGGTTCTGTGATTCCCTGCCCTCCAAAGTAAGTTTCTTCGGTGCAAAAAATGTATTCAAAGCCGAAAACCGTTTTATGGAAGAAAAATTCGGAGCCAATACTTTCAATCATTGGGGCGGACACGACCAGATCGAAACAGCGTTCAATGATGATAACGATTTGATGGATACCACTATGGGGATTGCTCTCTTCCGTAACGGCGTGCAGGTTTCTTTCTGTGCCAATATGTGCAATACTCTTCCGGAACGCCGGATGAGGTTCAACTGTTCCGAAGGTACCATCATTCTGGAACTTTACAGCCGCAGCATCAAATATAAATACATGAATGACGATAATACCTATACCATAGAATATAATGCGGACGGTCATGGCGGCGGTGACAATCACATCATGAAGGAACTGTGGGTAACTATGACACAGGGTGTTCCGCCGAAATGCAGCGGCAATGAAGGGTTGGAAAGTGCAGTATTTGCTCTTGGCTTTGATCAGGCGGCAAGAGAAGGCAAAATCATTGATCTTGAACCTGTCTGGAAGAAGTTGAACCGCTGAACCGGAAACTTGTGATATATACAACTTTTTGTAAACAGGAAAAAAGTATCTCAGAAACGGAATATTTTTTGAGTTCTGTGATGACCGGAGGAAAAATATACCTCCGGTAACTGCAACGGAGTATCTGAAACAATGCTTTTTACAGTAAAAAGTGAAACACTGACGCCGGAGATAAGAGATCTTCTCCGGACTCTTTCCGAAGAGTATCCCATATCTTTTGAAGGGGAGGGGCGTCTTCTTTCCTTCCGGAAAACCGATAGTTCCGACACCTCCTTTTCCTGTGAGATCTCGGAAAAGGAAGTTGTCATTCATTATTCCACCCTTTCTGCCGCCGCAAGAGGATTGGCTTCTGCTTTTGCCGGGATCGGATGCAGGGAAAGTACGCCATTTAAAACTCTGGGGATCATGCTGGATGTTTCCCGGGGAATGGTGATGAAAGCAGAGCATCTGAAAAAATATTTCCGCAGACTGGCACTTGCCGGATATAATATGGTAATGCTTTATACGGAAGATGTTTATGAACTTCCCGGAGAACCTTTCTTCGGCAGGTTCCGGGATAAATATACCGCAAGTGAGATCCGGGAATTGGATGCTTATGCAAAAAGTCTTGGAATCGAACTTGTAGGCTGTATCCAGACTCTGGGACACATGGAGCAGATCCTGCGCTGGAAGACCGGGTACCGGGATATAGCCGATACCCCCCAGGAATTGCTTGCCGGAGAGGAAAAAACGTATTCCCTCATAGAAAAAATGATCCGTTTCTGGTCGGAAAATCTTTCTTCAAGACGCATCCATATCGGAATGGATGAAACGCAGAATCTGGGCAAGGGAAAGTATCTTGATGTGCATGGGTATGAAAATCCCTTTGAGATTTTTAACAAACATCTGGCAAGGATCAATAGTATTTGCTGTAAAGAGGGATTATCTCCTCTGATCTGGTCGGATATGTATTTCCGTTTCGGAAATGAAGAACATCAGTATTATACCTGGGAAAAGCCGCTTTCAAAGGAAGTAATGGCACGCGTGCCTGAAAATGTAACTCTTGTTTACTGGGATTATTATCATACAGGACAGGATGTTTATGAAAATATGATCCGCAGACACCGGGAAAACGGGTTTGAGCCTGTTGTTGCTTCCGGATTATGGACGTGGCCTGCATTGTGGTACGATCATGCACATTCCATACAGACCGTTCCACCCTGTATTAGTGCGTGCAGAAAAGAAAAGATAAAGGAACTCTTTTTTACCATGTGGGGCGATGATGGCGCGTATTGCGATTTTGATTCCGCACTTTACGGGATCATCAAAGCGGCAGAACTATCCTTTGATGCCAATGAAAATGCTTTTGCACCCCGGTTTGAAAAGATTTGCAAGGCTTCTTTTACTGCGGCAGATTCCGCTGCTCAATTCGGCAATCTTCTCTTCAATGCAGCTTTGATGATTTGGGATGACCCGCTTATGGGGATCTATTTTGATGAAATGGTCAAGCGTGACGGGGAGACCTTTGTGCCTGTTGCCATACAGAAATGCCGGGATCTTCTTGATAACATAACTCCTTATCTTGCTGAACGGGAAGCTGGAAATTTTCAGCATTTGAATAATATTCTTCTGCTTCTTGTCAATAAACTAATATTCCGCAGGGATTTCAAGATGGCTTACGCAGAAAATAACAGAGAGCTGTTGAAAAGTATTGCGGATGAAAGAATACCGCTTTTGATAGAATCGGTCAAAGAATTCAATAAAAGTTTCCGTGTGCAGTTTCTGAATTCTTCCAAACCTGCCGGACTGGATCGCATCCAGTTGAGAAATGGCGGACTTATCCTGCGTCTGGAGGAAACTATTGTAAGGATACAGGAATTTCTGGATGGAAGTTGTGATGCCATTGCCGAATTGGAACAGCCGGATACAGGTTCAATTAATACGGTTTCCACAAGTTATGCAAATATTTCAGTAAGTTCAGTCAACCGCTGGTGAATCATAGAATAAGGAGTAAAAATAAATGTTTTCCCCTGATGATTTTGAGATCATAGATTTTCATACTCATCCTCTTTTTGAAACGGGAAGTACCGGACCTTACGGAAAACCGGATAATATGGAAGAATTGGATTACGAGATGAAAAAAGTTGGGATCGACCGTTATGCAGGAAGTCTTGTTTATCTGCGGGAAGTAACGGATTATAAAGAGATCCGGAAACTGAATGAAGAAGCCTTGCGGATCAGAGATAAGTATCCCAGTTATATTCCCGGACTTCAGGTGCATGGGGATTTTCCGGAAGAATCTATTGCCGATCTTACAAAATATTACCATGAAGAGGGAATCCGTCTTATTGGGGAACTTGTGCCGTATCTGATGAAAACAGGGGAATACAATTCTCCCGGCATGATCCGGATTTTGAAAGAAGCCGGGAAACTTGGAATGACTGCAAGTCTTGACGGTGGTTTCAGGGAGACCGTCGTTCCGGTACTGGAAAACTGTCCTGGACTGAATGTTGTTCTTGCTCATCCGGGGCCGCCCTGGGGGGATGACAGTGCAAAAATCCGTTTTCAGTGGGTATCTGAATATGAAAATTTATATATGGATCTCTCCGGATGCGGACTTTACCGCTGGAACATGCTCCGGTACGGTATTGATGTTTGCGGTGCGGATAAATTGCTGTTCGGATCCGATATGCCGGTATGCAGTGCAGGAATGTATGTATATGGCGTACTGTCAGAAAATCTTACCAGAGAAGAATTGCAGCTTGTTCTGGCAGGAAATTGTAAACGTCTTCTGGGAATGAAATAAAATTTCCGGAATTTTGATTAGACTTATACCGGCTTCACCGTCTGCTTTCCGGAAAGCAGACAAATCTTTTCGGTGATACAGGGGTTGTGGAGCCGGTCAATGATTTTTCTGATAATGCCCCGGAGTACGGGATGTGATCTTTTTGAATAAACGGCAGAAATGACTCATGTCATAAAAAGAATATTTTTCCGCGATCTCTTTCACCAGCAGTTTTCCCCCGCAGAACTCCTGCAATGCAAAGTAAAAACGGCTGTTGACTTCATATTTTGCAAAAGGTGTTCCCACAATACGGGCAAATTGTTTCAGGAAGGTGCTTACGGACATATTGCAGGAGGCTGCCGCCTCTTCCACTGTGAGCTTTCTGCCGTCAGCATTCTGTACTTTCTGTAATGCAGGAAGCAACCGGAAATAATCTGTCTGATTGTTGCCCGGAAGCTCTTCATCCTTTACGTTGGAAAGAATACGGATAAAAAATCCAATAAAAATATGCCACAGGCGCAGATAATCATTTTCCGGAACCGGATATTCCGGCAAATAAGGGTTCTCAAAATCATATTTGCCGTTATTGAAACATTTCCGGCAGGTGGAAATATATTCTTCCGGATAGATCTCATAGAGCGTTTTTTGCAGAAAATTGCCGGAAATATATTTTTTTATAAGGTGAATAAAAATGGAAGTATTCCGGAAGGTAAGTTCAAAAAAAAGCCGGATAGTTTTATGTCATCCGGCTTTTTTGTACAGGAAAAAGGTGCTTGTTGCTTAAAGAAAAGCTCCAAGAGCTTTGAGTTTGCCTCTAACCTCTTCTCCGGTTACCTGATCAATAGAAATATTCTTTTTCACCGCAATGGATGCTCCCATGCCTGCCGCCTGACCTATGCTGCACATACAGGGCATGATCCGGATACTGCTGTGCAACGCGTGATCCACGGAGATCGCCCGGCATCCCATCAAAAGATTGGAAACATCTGCTGCAACAAGGGCACCGTAACGGATCTCATAATACTCATTTTTCGGCAGCTTGACACATGTATCACCGCCACCATTGGGATTATGGATGTCAATGGGATACTGGCATCTTGCGATTCCGTCGGGATATTTTGCACAATTATGGAAATCTTCCACTGTCTGATAGACTTTTCCCCGGATCCGGCGGCTTTCCCGTACCCCCACCGTTGAAGCTATGGAATGTAAGGAAGCGTTTTCAAAGCCGGGGACCCATTTACGGAAGAAACGGATAAATTCCCTTATCTGACGTCTGCCTTCAATTTCCGCTTCAGAAAGTTCCAAAGCATTTACCGCACTCTTTTTTACGATCCTTGTTGTATTGAAATGCAAAGTATTTTCATTTATGGTGGTAAAATAAAGTACATTTTCCCGGGGGCAATGGATCTCATCTGCCGCTTTTGCTTTTTCAAACAATTCATTCAGAGTCTTTTTGTCCGGGATCCTTTTCATATCTACATGACTCATTTTGAAACAGCTGCTCATTGGCTGGCAGCAGCCATCCTGATTGCCCATTTCATATTTGCATCCGGCAAGATAAGCAAGATCGCCATCGCCTGTGGAGTCGATAAAGATTTTGCTTTCCACTGCACACAGACCGCTTTTGGTCTGGAATACAGCATAACGGATGGTATCTCCTTCTTTGATCACATCAGCAAGGACATGATGATAAAGGATCTTGCAATTACTTTCCAGTATAAGATCTTCCATGGCAAGCATGGCAAAATCCTTGGATAAAAGAGTGCTGCCGTAAGAGGCAAAAAACGGGACTCTTTCCAGTTCCGCCGGAGAATAATATTGCACCATTTTTTCGCACCAGGAAATAAATACCGGTCTGTCAAGGGATACATGGTCAAGGTGGTTATACATAAAGGGATTTACTTCCCCGTGAAAAGCCATCCCCCCCAGAGATCCGAATCTTTCTGCAAGCAGGGTCTTACACCCGTTTTTTGCCGCCATAACGGAAGCTCCCAGTCCACCGGGGCCGCCTCCTACGACAAGTACATCTACTGTAGCAACAACCGGAATGAGTTTTTCTTTTCCGTAAAGGATTTCTTTCATTTTTACTCCTTGATTTCAAATGTATTTCTGCCGGCTTTGACAGCGTAGGATCTTTCATATACAACAAGTGAAAAATCTTTGTCGGAAGAAATTTTTATTTCACCATTTTCATATAAAAGATCTGCTGTGATATCGCCGAACTGATAAGAATTTACACCAAGTTTCCCTTTGGAGTTTTCCGGAATATCCCAGAAAAGGGTGTTATTAAAGGCATCCGCTTTTCTTATGCCGATAACATTTTCAATAAACAGGGAAATGGGGGCAAGAGCTGACCAGCCGCAGAAATCCTGCCGCACTGTTTTCCAGGGGCGACTGCAGGAATGGGAAGGCTCGTAACTGTTGGGGGCATAACACTCCCAGATGGTGTGGGGAGTATAGTTTTGATATGTTATGCTCATGTGTTCCAGAATTTTAAGCGATAACTCTCTTGCAAGATCTTTCATGCCGTATTTTTCAATAGCCTTGATACTCATATAAGCAGTTGGCACCCACATGGCACCCCGCCAATAAAGACCGTGTTCACTATTGAAATCTGCATCATCTCTGGCAAGAGTCACGCAAGGGACTTTTCCGCCGAGTTTTGCCGGATCTGCAAGATATTTTGCCATTCTCACCGCTCTGTCCAGCGGGGCAACCTCCGCAAGAAGCACCCAGAAGGAGGCGGGAGTCATTACTTTCACCTTTTCATTGGTGGCTGCAACGATATCATAATAAAACCCGTCTTCTTCATCCCAGTACAATGTATTGATCTTCTCTTTGAGAAACTCATACTTTTCCTGCCAGACTTTTTCCAACTCTTTTTCCTGAAGGATCTTTGCTGTTTTTGTTATATACAGCGCACTTAACGCCTGCTGTGCAATGGCATCCACCCAGAGAATATGTTTGTTATCCGGTCTGTTTACAGTTGTAGGTGTACTTCTTCTTCCTCTGGGAGTGTTATCCATACCGGAGCGGCCGCCTTCCCAGAAATACCCGTTTTCATGTTTTTTCCAGCAGGTTACAGCCCGGATCATTGGGGGATGCGTTCCGTATTCAGTCAAATTTTCAAGATAATCAAAATGTTTCTGAAGATACTGTTTTTCCAACAGAAGCGTTTTCAAATGTTCTTTATCCCCGCTCATCAGGAGATTTTCATATTCCGTCCAGGCGAATAACGGCGGATTATCCGCTATATGGATACAGAACTGTATTCCCTCCGGGAGTTCCGGATGGGGAAGCCGGGGAAGAGTTGCCCCGTCATGCAATACTTTATAAAAGTTCTGCAAAGATTCCACTCCCGGAAAACGATCCTGGGCATATTTGCAGAAAAGTACCATAAAGCAGGTATCCCAAATCCATATATCATAGGGGGATGCCGCTTCATCCATATAGGGAGTAGCAGGCAGGCCCGGTACATCTTTAATATGATCATGGGCAAGGGCCCAGGCTTTTTCATAAAGAGGGATAAAATCTTTATGGGCATCACAAACAGGCCGGGGAATACTTTTCTGCCAGTCTTTTGCGGAAGTGAAATTTTTTTCCCTTTTCATTATTTACTCCATAAATTCCAGCGTACATTTTGTTCCGGAAGATTCTGCAAGAGATTCACTTGCCTGCTGCATGGAAGAAAATTCTTCCTGTGTCAGGCGTGTTCCGTCGCCGTGAACCGGAGCATACAATGCTACTTTCCCATTTGCAAGGGCAATAAAGTCTGTTACATCCCCATACAAAAGAATATCCGGAACGGCAAGGGCAAGTGTCGCCGCAGGAAGGGTATAATTGGAGGAAACAAGATCAAGGGAAATGACACTTCCTTCCAGAATACATTTTTCCGCTTTTCCGGAAAGGGAAGAAGCACACAAAGAGGCGATCCCCGCATCTCTTATGCCGCCAAAAACAAAGGATTTGCAATCAAGATTTTCTTTAGCCCAATCTGCAATAAGGTTATACTGCTGTGTCCAGACTCCCAGAAGAGAAAAGCCCAGCCATGCACAGAAACGGGTAAGATTGTGGTAATCCGGGTGCGCCCAAAGGGAGAAGGAGTTATCGTAGGTTTCTCCGCTTCCGTAGGGATCAAAAATAATGATGGAATCATTATTCTGCATCGCTTCTTTGAAAATACGGCTGGATGCAACGATCTGTTTATCTTTGTCAGAAGCAAGAATATAACACTTTTCAGAAGTTCCTCTCTTGAAAAGGACAGGGGTCATCACATCTCCGCTGTCCAGGACGAATCTTGCCCAGGCTTCTTTATCCGGAAGCCGGGTAAAAGAGTTGAGTTGGAGTTTCTTATTGCCCACAAGGACTTTTTCAAGAGCTTTTCTTGCGGAAACAGGATCGGTATTTTCTTTTCTCTTTTCTGCAAGAAGGACAGCTTTGTCGCTTGTCCATTTACGCATACTTTTCAATTTTTCCGGCTTTTTCCCGGCTTCATAGACCATAAGATCTTCTTCCGGGAGAGGAATATAATCCGGTACTTTCCTTGCATTTCCATGTCCGATGCCTTTCAAATGCAGATCAAAAAATCCTATGGCACTTTCCAGATTTTCCGGCCAATAGCCATGACCTCCGGCAAAGATCTGGTTTTCCAGATTTGCATCCACGCCGTATGCCTGAAAGACTTTTCTTGCTTCATTGAAGGTATTCAGCATTTCCCGGGGGGAAAAACATTCTCCGTCCTCATTGGCAGAACAGATCTTGATGGCACGGGGAGCAACAAGGGCGATCACCCCTGCTTCTTCGGTAAAATTCAATCCGCCGGGCATAAGTTCACAAAAACAGTTTGCACTGCGGACGTAGGAATCATAACTTCCCACACTGCAAACAGGGACTGCTGCCTTGACTCTCTCATCCAGTGCCGCTATATACATGGTCTGATTTCCGCCGCCGGAAGCTCCGGTCACCCCGATCTTTTCCCCGTCAACATAAGGAAGAGACTGCAAAAGATCTACGGCACGCATATTGTCGGCAACCTGGACTCCCATCAGAGTTTCCCCCACATTCAGAAGTGACGCTCCCAGAAACATTCCGTGGTACTCAAATTTTCCATGAATACTTGCCCGTTCACCGGCACCGAAAGCATCCACAGTAAGGCACACATACCCTTCTTTTGCCAGAATGTGACCTCTTGCCTGCACTCTTGCGGCAATTTTTCCCTGGGACCAGTGCCCATGCACATTGACAACAGCAGGGAAAGGTCCTTCTCCATCAGGTACATACAAATTTGCTGTCACATAACGGTCAGCAGATGCCCGGAAAGATATTTTCTTAATGGTGAACCCATCCTGTCTGATACTTCCTGTTTCTTCATAATCCAGAGGAAGAGAATGATCTACTTTCAATTTCATTGCGGAAGCAATGTTGTTATAAAGCGTTTTCCGCATTTTTTCCCATTCTGCCTTATCTTCCGGCAGCTGGAAGATCCCGGCTCTTTTTGCCGCATCCAATTGCAGGGGATTGATCACATATTTGGAATAGTTTTTATTCCATACTTTGGGCAGGGGAAATTCCGTTCTATTGATGGCACTCATGTAAAAACCTTTTCTTTTTTAATTGAAAAATGTATTTCTGACAATCATTTTCTGCACGATAATATACTTCAAATTTCCCATCATTCAAGTTTTCGGCATATTTTATCATATATTTCCGCCGGAAAAGTGTTTGATTTTCTGAAGCAGCATCTGCAAACAGGATTGTCAGAGATTTCAGCGGTTGAGTTTTTTCCAGACCTCTTCCAGATCCACGATTTTTCCCTCTCTTGCGGACTGATCCAGGCCCAGAGCAAAAACCGCACTTTCCAGCCCCTCATTGCCGGAGCATTTCGGAGGAACACCCTGTGACATGGTTGCCCACAGTTCTTTCATAATGTGGTAATCGCCTCCACCGTGACCATCCGCAGCAAAACTCATCACATGGACGGCATCATCCCCGATTCTTTTGTATTTGATGCTGCGGTCATACAGTTCAAGAATGATGGTTCCTTCCGAGCAGTTGAATCTCATTCTGCGTTCCGGAATGGCATTACACATGCTGGCACTGAAAGAAACCTGTACGCCATTACGGTAAAGAGCCGTTCCTGTACTGGTATCCATAAGATCGTTGTCGTCATTAAAGGCTGTTTCGATCTGGTTGTGACCTCCCCAGTTATTGAAGGCCTCCAAACCGAATTTTTCCTCCATGAAACGGTTTTCCTTTCTGAAAACATTTCTGGCCCCGATAAAATGGACTTTAGAGGGGAGGGAAGCACAGAACCAGTTGATGAGATCCAGGTCATGGCAGCATTTTTCCAGAATATGAGGCCCGGAAAGAGAGGTTTTTCTTCTCCAGTTCCGCATGATATAGCCGCCGTGTCCGGGATCGATATTTTCATTGGCTTCAATGCTTAAAAGTTTCCCGAATGTACCGGAATCAAGAAATTCCTTGATTTTCTGATACATGGGGGCATAGCGCAGGACAAAGCCGGTGGCAAAAAGGAGTCCGTTTTTCCTGTGAGCATCATAAATTTCCTGACAATCCTCAATACTTGTGGCAAGGGGTTTTTCACTGAAAACGTGTTTGCCTTCTGCAAATGCAGCAAGGATATGTTCTTTATGGAACGCATTGGGGGAAAATACCATCACCCATTCCACGCCGGGAGTTCTGATTGCTTCCATGTAACTGCCGCACTTACGGAATTTGCTTTTATCCACATTCCAGGTATCTACTGTTTTATCCACGATACTGTCAATTGGATCATAGGCGGCAAGGATCTCCACATTTCTTCCGGAATCCCGGAGAAGATTATTGACCACTCCCCTGGAACGGGAACCGCAGGCAATAACTGCTACGCCTACTTTTCTTGTGTCTGACATGGTATGATATACTCCTTTTTATTTCAATTTGAATTTTAAAACGCTGCACAAGGGATCCACAGGCTTTTCCGGCAATCCCATAAGATGGATTCCGCCTCTTTCCTGACGGAATTCCAATTTTATATCCGTTCCGGCAAAATGGACGCTTTCGATTTCTTTTTGCACATCCGGGATGAAAAGTTCCTTTTCCGGATAGTCAATGAGATAACCATAATAACCATCCCCGCCTGCGGCAAGTTTGCAGAACTGATTGCCGTTGTTCAGATTTTTTCCGATGACATCCGGTGTATAACGCACATTATAAACCGCATCCGGGTAACGGTTCACCCATTCCCCGATCTTTTGCAGGAGTTCTTTCTGCCAGGAAGGGATGACCCCATTGGCATCAGGTCCCACATTCAGCAGAAGATTGGTTTCTTTATGCAAAGCCGTAACAAGAAGATTCATCAAATGATATTCATCTTTCCTGTAAACCTCATTTTTGAAGTACCCCCAGTGTGCATTGGAATTTCCTCCGAGTGTGAAACAAGCCTCACATAAATGATCCTGTCCGCTTCCGGAAACACCTTCGGGGGTTGAAAAATCTTCCGGTACGCCGGATCGGTTGTTGATGAGAATATCTTTCTGGAGGGAACGCACCATGGCATTAAGTTCCTTTGCATGCCAGAAATTTGCCACATCATCTTTTCCATGGTTGACAAGAGAGGGATAACACCACCCGCCATCGTACCAGAGAATATCGATTTTTCCGTAATTGGTCATCAATTCCCGTACCTGGGCAAAGGTGAGCGCGCGCATTTTTTCCGATTGCTCAAAAGAATCCGTTTCTTTAGGGATCCCGAAACGCCAGTCACCAAGAGAGTAATACAACCCCACTTTCAAACCGTGTCTGCGGCAGGAATCCACATATTCCGCAACAAAGTCACGGTGGGCAGGAGAATTCATGGAATTAAAGGCGTCCGCCTTACTGTCAAACATGGCAAAGCCATCATGGTGACAGGTGGTGAATACCATATATTTCATTCCACACTCTCTGGCAAAGGAGCAGAGGGAATCCATATTGAAATCCTGCGGTTGGAACTTCTGTGCCAATTCTGCATATTTTTCATGGGGGATCCTTTCATGGTACATAGCCCATTCCCCTCTGCCCAGAACAGAGTATAATCCCCAGTGAACAAAAAGCCCCAATTTGGCTTGCTTAAACCATTTCTGATATTCCTGCAGCATTTATACCTCTGATTTTACAGTTTGATAACCTGTCCGAGTTCTCTGGAACGCTCCGCAGCTTCCGCAATGGAGGTGGAAAGCATCCCCTGTTCCAGAGTGGAAAGATTTTCTGTTTCGCCTTTTACTGCCCGGATGAAACTTTCCAGAAGCAGGGGATCGGCTCCGCCGTGACCGCCCTGGGCTTCCGGCAGTTCATAGGTGACGGTTTCTTTTGTCCAGCGGTCTGTGATGCGGATGGTTCTTTTATGCAGACTCATCTGTGCTGTGGCACGGTCTCCCGCAATCGTGTAGATTCGTTCGGAAAAACCGCAGACAAAACATTCCATGTGACAGGCTTTTGCCCCGTTGGCATATTCCACTATGGCAAAGCCGTTGTCATGAGTGCTTAGATCGGACATATACATACAGGAATCTTTTCTGTATCCGTCTTCCCTGACTGCCTCTTCATTCCACATTTCCCCTTTTTCCGGGTGGGCATCCTTACAGATCCCGTTTTTCCCGTAATAACAGCAGCTGCAGCCGGGGCCGACAGGAATATCTTTTTCCAGTTTGAAGGGGATATTTTCCGGACGGAAAACATTCATTGCTGCAAAGCAGGCAACTTTCACCGGTTTGGGGAAGCCCAGATACCAGTTGAAAATATCAAAGTCATGACTTCCCTTATGGTTCCACAAGCCGCCGCTGTAAGATTTTACACCGTTCCAGCGGGACATATAGGTTCTGCCGCCATCATAAAATTCCCGGTTTTCAATGAGAAAAATTTTTCCCAGTACCCCTTCATCTATGATTTCTTTCATCTTTTTCAGAACGGGATTGTGCCGGAGATTGAAACCGATCATGGCGGTTTTTCCGCTTCTTTTCATTGCGTCGATCACATTCTGACAACCTTTTGCCGTTGTGGCAAGGGGTTTATCAATAAGTACATTTACTCCATGATCCAATGCCTTTACTGCACATCTTTCATGTTCTGCATCCGGAGTTGTGATAATGGCACAATCCAGTTCTTCCTTATCCAGCATCTCATCCAGATTTGTATAGGTTCTTCCGCCGAGATAACCGGACATGTGTTTCAAGCGTACTATATTTGTATCATGCAAAGCAGTTACTTCACAATCTTCCCTGTCTTTAAGCATTGCCCCGAAAGAGAGTTTTCCTCTTGCACCGCAGCCAATGATCGCAACTTTCAATTTTTCACTCATTTTATTATATACTCCTTAATATTACAGGTCTGTATTTCCATACTTCAAAAGCCAGAAATTCATGGGGAAAAGCGTTTCTTTGTAAGAATAAAATTCCACGCCGCCATCCAGAAGAAGATAGTTGTTCATTCCATTGCCATGGTAGCCTTTCTGTGCAGCTGCGGGATAAAGATATTTGCCTTTCTTATCCCAGGAAACAGACAAAGCTCCGCCAATGGTATTTTTCCCATCGTGATTTTCTGCATACAGAATAACGGTATCCGGGCCGTCAATGGAGGATAATTTTCTTGTGCTTATATAATCATCTCTGTTGTTGTCAAGGTTTTTTATATCAATGACATAGTGATTGGCACTGTAACTGATTCTTCCTTTGTAGAAAGGATCTTTCTGCATATAAAGAGGCATTTTATTTTTATCCGCAGGACAGAGAAATTCTTTGGAAGCATCTTTCAAATAGGGGGAAATGGCAGTTTTCCAGTTTGTTTCCCCGTAGGAGGCATAAGGAAGAAAGCCTTTATTTTCTGCAACATATTTAAAAGTAGCCTTCCCCATACTGAAAAGGTTTTCCGCACATTTTACAGCAGAAGCATCTCTTTTTGCTTTGCTGATGAAAAAGCCGGAAAGGGAAAAACTTACAAACATCACGGCAATAACGATGACAAGTTCCGTAAGTGTGAAATATTTTTTATTTTTCTTCATTTTTTACTCCTTTACAATAGATTTATGCAATTCAGCAGGCAATTCTTTCAAATTGTAGAACTGTTCGGTATGCTGGGCATCCTGACCGCTGTATTCGCCGCTTCCCAGTCTGCGTTCCATTTTGTGGATACGGGTACGGATATAGCGTACCTCCATATCTTTTTCCAGTGTGACATCATCAAAGCAGTAAACAGCTTTTCTGTCACCGGTCTGCTGAAGGATCTCCGGAATGACAGCAACCTTTTTGGGGATCATAACTCTCCATGCCTTTTTATCAAAGGAGCCTTCCACAGAGTAAGTCGCCCTGCGGACAAAACGCATTTGATGAAATACCGTAGTGATACGGCTGATGAACTGTCTTTCCCCCAGGTCGATCATCGTCCATCCGATTCCCAGACCGGGAGTCCAGCTTGTGGCAAAATTGTTGTCATAGGCACAAACGGCTTTACCAAGACCATATTCCCTGCTGGCATCTGCATTGATATCACCTGTCCCTTCCACAAGGTTCAGAGTACGGTGGACTCTTTTATTCTGTGTCCAGGTTTTCACATCTTTACTTTTGCCTCTGATGAAAGAACGGATCTCTCCGACAAGTTCTTTACAGGTCTTCTTTTCCTGAAGCAGATCTTTGATTTTTGCATAATCGGATGCCAACATAAATTTTACAGGGAGCATCTCATATTCCACACGCAGGATATGGATGCGGTTCTGCTCTTTCTTGGCTGCTTTCAAGGCTTCCTGCATGATTTTGTAACATTCGGCAGTTACTTCGGGAGCTTCAAAAGGAGCTTTGGAGAGTGTTCCGCCGCTTGTCATCCCCACAAATCCACTTTTCCAATGTACATCACGCAAATATTTGTAATATTTTTTCACATAGGGGCCGGCCGCAGGTCCGAAATATTCATTGCAGAAAGTTGTTTCCAGTTCTTCCCCGTCTCCGCACTCTTCCGGATCCCACATGGCTCTGGCAAGAAGCCAGGAACGGAAAGGACAGCCCTGATTATAAGTAAGTCTGCCAACAGCATGATTTTCCTGGGGGAAGAATCCGATCACATTGCGTTTGGCAAAGATTTTGATATTGTGCAGATTCAAAAGCTGATCCGGGAAAGTCATCAGGCGGTGTCCGCCCCACACATAGTCCCAGATAAGGATATTTTTA